>CBIGQT010000086.1:0-8669 GCA_966191655.1 uncultured Ginsengibacter sp. | reverse complement strand
ATAATCAATAACCCATTTAGAAAATAATTCAGGCGATTTAACGATCACACTTCCCAGGCTTATCATTGATGCCCCTGCACTGAAAACACTTTTTATAGACTGCGTATTTTTTATACCTCCGCCAAAATCAATTAAAAGAGATGTACGTGCTGAAATATTTTCAAGCACGCCAATATTTTTCAATGCTTCTCCATTTGCGCCATCAAGATCAACAATGTGTAATCTTTTTATTCCCGCTGCTTCAAATCCTTTGGCAATCTCCAAAGGGTTATCATGATAAATTATTTTTTTGCTGAAATCGCCTTTTGTTAACCGGACACATTTGCCATCTATTATATCAATTGCGGGTATTAACTCCATCTAGACAAGCTTTAAAAAATTTGAAATAATTTGAATTCCGGCACCAGCAGATTTTTCTGAATGAAACTGAACTCCATAAAAATTATTTTTATGAATGGCTGCACTAAAAGGTATTATATAATCCGTAGCAGCAATACTTTGCGGCGAAAGTTCTGCATAATAGCTATGCACAAAATAAACAAATGATTTGTTCTTTACCTCACTAAATAAAGGCGATTGAAGATTATAAATATTATTCCATCCCATGTGAGGAATTTTAAACAAATCATTTTTATTTCCCGAAGAAGCATCAAATTTTTTTACTTCCACATCAAAAATTCCCAGGCATTTTGTATTGCCTTCTTCACTTGCTTTACACATTAATTGCAAACCAAGACAAATACCCAATACGGGTTGTTTCAACGAAATAATTAATTTGTCAAGATGATTTCTTTGCAAATATTCCATGGCGGTGGCTGCGTTTCCAACACCGGGGAAAATTATTTTATCGGCATTTCCAATTTCTTCGGCATCATCTGTGACAACCGCGTTTATACCCAGACGTTGTAACGCATATAAAACACTTTGCACATTACCTGCATTATATTTTATGATGGCAACTTTCATAAAATACCTTTTGTGGTTGGCAAAGAATTATTGGTAACATCGCTCTTAATTGCCATTTTTATCGATTTGGCAAAAGCTTTAAAAACAGATTCTATTTTATGATGCTCATTGGTACCTTCTGCCTTCATATTTATGTTGCATTTTGCCGCATCGCCGAATGATTTAAAGAAATGATAAAACATTTCTGTTGGCATCTCTCCTATTTTTTCCCTTTTAAATTCAACATCCCATACTAACCAGCTTCTGCCGCCAAAATCAATAGCAACCTGGGCCAGGCAATCATCCATCGGAAGTAAAAAGCCATATCTTTCTATTCCGCGTTTATCACCCAAAGTCAATAAAAATGCTTCCCCTAATGCAATGGCAACATCTTCTATTGTGTGGTGCTCATCAATATGTAAATCTCCTTTACACATAACCGTTAAATTTATTCCCGAATGCCTTGCCAACTGATCCAGCATGTGATTAAAAAATCCCAGTCCTGTTTCGACATTTGAAATACCTTTTCCATCAAGGTTAAGTTCTATTTCAATTTTAGTTTCGTTCGTATTTCTTGCATGTATAATTTTTCTAGGTGGCATTTTTAAATATTCATAAAAATCCTTCCAGTTTTGGCTTTCAACTGCGATTACATGTGCAAGTTCTTTTTCAGTCTCGGTAAGGTCTCCTGAACCCAAGGCATCATGATTGTTTAGCCAGAAAGCATTACATCCCAGATTTTCTGCCAGCTTCACATCCGTAAGCCTGTCGCCGATTACAAAAGAATTTTTAAGATCATACTTATCAGCATCGAAATATTTTGTCAACATGCCGATACCCGGTTTGCGTGTAGGCTTGTTCTCGTATGCAAATGTCCTGTCAATGCATATGTCCGAAAAAACAATTCCTTCATTCTCCAATGCCCTGACTACAAAATTTTGAATTGGCCAGAACGATTCTTCAGGAAAAGATGGCGTACCTAAGCCATCCTGGTTAGTTACCATTACCAGTTCATAATCCATTTCATGTACAATCTTAGTAAGGTATTCGAACATGTATGGATAGAACTCAAGTTTGGCAAAAGCATCTAACTGGTATGTGGGCGGCGCTTCCTTTATCAGTGTTCCATCACGGTCTATAAATAAAATTCGTTTAGGCATTCCTGTAATGTTTTAATGTTTCAATTAATATCTCATTTTCATTTGGCGTTCCTACGGTAACCCTTATGCAGTTCTCACACAAAGGTTCCTTACTCCTGTTCCGTACTATAATTTTTTGAGCCGATAAATACTGATATAACTTATCCGCGTCATCTGTCCTTATCAAAATAAAATTCGCATCAGAGGGATAAATTTCTTTTATAAAATTGAATTGCTTTAGTTCCTGTTGCAAAAAACTTCTTTGCTCAACCGTATTCTTAATATTGGAATTTACCTGTTCAATTCCTGATAAAGCTTTAAGGCCTAATTGTTGTGACGATATATTTATATTGTAAGGAGGCTTTACTTTATTAAACAGCTCAATTATTTTTTCAGAAGCAAATGCCAGTCCCAGCCTCAATGCAGCCAATCCCCATGCTTTTGATAATGTTTGCATCACAATCAAATTTTCATATTCAGTAAGTTCATGCAAAAAAGTCTTTTGTCTTGAATAATTAATATATGCTTCATCAATAATCACAATGCCCGGAAAATTATTGATAAGTAATTCAATATCCATTCGGTTCATATTATTGCCCGTTGGATTATTAGGCGAACATAAAAAAAGCACTCTTGTATTTAAGTCAATTGATTCTAAAATTCTCTCAACATCAAGCTGAAAATCTGTTGTAAGATTTATTTCTTTAACAGGAACATCATTAATATTTGCACAAACTTTATACATACCATAAGTAGGCGGACATGTTATGATATTGCTTTTCGCAGGTTCGCAAAAAATGCGGATTACCAAATCAATCACTTCATCGCTGCCATTGCCAATAAAAATATTTTGCGCTGGAATACCTTTTATTTTTGAAAGAGCATTTTTTAAGTCCCATTGCAACGGATCAGGATAACGGTTAAACCTCACCCTTTGTCCCTCTTCAATTGAAGAGGGAAGGTTATCTAACGGCGAACCATAACTGTTTTCATTGGCATCCAAAAAAACTTAAGCTTCTCCCGAATATTCAGTTCGGGCAGAAGAATATGGTTGCAGCTTTTTAATATTATCTCTTACAAGATTATTCAGATCAGATTTTTTCATTTCCAATTTTTCATTTGCTTTATTCGAATACTTACCGCATTTTTATGCGCATCAAGGCCTTCCGCTTCAGCCATTTTTTCTATGGCATCTCCAATATTTCTTATTCCTTTTTTATTGATTTTTTGAAAGGTAATTTTCTTTACAAAACTATCTACTGACACTCCGGCCTGCACTTTTGCCGTTCCGTTAGTAGGCAGCGAATGATTAGTTCCTGATGCATAATCACCGGCGCTTTCCGGAGAAAGATTTCCAAGGAAAACACTTCCTGCATTTTTTACCAATTCAGAGAGTTGCCCAGCTTTTCGTGATGCAATTATCAGATGCTCCGGTGCATAATTATTTAAAAAATTAAATGCATCTTCTTTCTTTTTTATCACTATAAATCTCCTGTTTAAAAAACTCTGCTCAATAATTTTTTTTCTTGAAAGCGCAGGCAATTGTTCATGAATTTTTTCAATAACACTTTTAATAATCTTTTCATCGGTAGCTACTAACATTACCTGGCTGTCTGCTCCATGTTCGGCCTGGCTTAGCAAATCAGCAGCAACGTATTCAGGAATGCAGGTATCATCTGCATAAACAGCAACTTCGCTTGGCCCTGCTAACATATCAATTGCAACTCCCTCTATGCTAACCAGTTTTTTTGCGCAGGTTACATATTGATTACCCGGGCCAAATATCTTGTCAACTTTTGTAATGGTTTGTGTTCCGTAAGCTAATGCTGCAATTGCCTGTGCGCCGCCACCTTTGTAAATTTTACCAAGTCCCAGAACTTGTGCAACATATAAAATAGCGGCATTTACATTCCCATCATTTTGAGCAGGTGTAGTAACAATAATATTTTTGCAACCTGCTATTTTTGCAGGAATAGCAAGCATCAAAAGTGTAGAGAATAACGGCGCACTGCCTCCCGGAATATACAATCCAATATTTTCTATCGGCACACTTTTTCTCCAGCATGTCACACCTGAAATTGTTTCAATCTTTTTTACTTTTTCAGTTTGGCTTTGATGAAATTTTTCAATGTTATTTTTAGCAAGATGAATTGCTTTCTTTAAATCTTTATGAATAAATTTTGAAGCGTTTTTAATCTCATCATCACTTACCCATAAATTATCCGGAGCAAATCCATGAAACTGTAGAGAATAATTTTTTACTGCTTCATCACCATTTTGCCTGACAGTATTAATAATTTCTGAAACAGTTTCTTCTAAATTTTCAGCATTAATTACAGGCCTTTCCATTAAGAGTGGCCATTGCGCCTGAGACGGGTTTATGATTAACTTAGTCATCTTTTATAGTATCATTTTTTCTATTGGCACAACCAAAATACCCTCAGCGCCAAAGGATTTTAATTTTTCAATAATATCCCAGAAATCACTTTCATTAACCACGCTCTGAACGCTGCTCCACCCGCTTTCGGCCAATGGCACAATAGTAGGACTTTTCATACCAGGTAAAACATTAGCTATACTTTTTAACTGCTCATTAGGTGCGTTCAACATAATATATTTATTATTTCGGGCCGCCTTAACTGCGTCTATCCGTAACAGTAGTTTATTAAGAATTGCGCCATTTTCCGCTGACAAATTTTTGTTGGCGATCATCACAGCTTCTGACTTCAAAATTACTTCCACCTCTTTAAGCCCATTGGTAAACAGCGTGCTTCCGCTGCTTACCAAATCGCATATGGCATCTGCAAGGCCAATACCGGGCGCTATTTCAACTGATCCGCTTATTTCATGAATTTCTGCATCCACATTATTATCGTTCAAAAAGTTTTGCAAAAGCTTTGTATAGGATGTGGCAATCTTTAAATTTTTAAGATCGGATATACCCGAATAATTCATGCCTTTTTGAACAGCAATGCTTAACCTGCAACGGCCAAAACCAAGTTTACTTACTACATCAACATCTTTATTTTTTTCATATACCACATTTTCCCCTACTAATCCTACATCTGCAACTCCATCGTAAACATATTGAGGAATATCATCATCGCGTAAGAAAAAAACCTCGACAGGAAAATTAAATGCTACCGCTTTTAATTGCCTGTTGCCATTATTAATTTCAATGCCACATTCTTTTAAAAGCTGTAATGAATGATCGTATAATCTTCCCGATTTTTGTATTGCTATTTTTAGCATCATGTATTTTTTAAAATTAAAAAAGGCTCACTTTTCAGTAAGCCTTTTTTTGAAAATATGTTTCACAACATACCAATCAACATAGCTTACCCTTCGGTAAAAAATGATGATGATGTATGTTTACTTTTTTATTCATTTGAATTGCAAAGTAAAGCTTCAAAATTTATTTGAACAAAAAAAGTTTTTGGAAGCCTATCCCCCTCCACAGGAGTCTCCAAAGGAGTCCTTCGTGACCTTTGGACAACCCCCTCTCTGAAGGTGAGGGGCCGGGACTTGCAGAGAGATTCAAAAGGGTTTTACAGAAACACCAATGCCATTTAGCGTATTATAAATAATTTTGCCCTTATTAAAAGTTACGCCTTCCGCGACATCTTCAGCAAGTAATAGCGGCCCATCCATATCAACGTAATCAATTAAAGGAAGTAATTGTGCAATGGCTGCTGTGCCAACAGAACTTTCATTCATACTGCCAACCATCACTTTCATATTAAGTTCCCTCGCCCTGGAAATCATTCTCAGTGCGGGTGTAATACCGCTGCATTTGGTAAGCTTAATATTTATTCCATGAAAATGATCGTGACATTTTTCAACATCATTTTCAAATACACAACTTTCATCTGCTATAAGAGGAAGCGGCGAATTTTTATATAAAAATTTCATTCCCTCCCAATCATCTTTTTCCAGTGGCTGTTCAATAAATTCAACATTCAGATTTTTAAAGGCATTTATTTTTTCTAATGCTTCATCCTGTTTCCATGCTGCATTTGCGTCAATTCTAAAAACGGATGAAGTGTGTTTTCTTAATTCAGTAATAATCTCTACATCATTGTGGGTGCCTAATTTTATTTTATAAATTGGCCATGGCTTTTCCAGCATCTTCATCACCATATTTTCGATAGTATCAATACCGATAGTATAATCTGTTAGTGGGTTTTTTGTAAAGTCAAGTTGCCACAAATCGTGTAATTGTTTTTTGTTCATCTTGCCATATATATCCCAGCCAGCCATATCAAGCGCACAAACTAAAAACGGATTTTGATGAAACAAATGATGCAGATAATGCCAGTATCTATCTGGATGTGTAAACGCAAATTTTTCTATAAGATTTTTTTTGGCTTCAATATCCTCAATCATCTTCTCAACTGAAATATGATAGTAAGGAATCGCGGGAGCTTCGCCGTAACCTTTTATTCCGAAATATTCAAGTTCTACCAATAAAGATGGCTGATGCGTCTTAGTTCCTTTTGAAATTGTAAATGGATATTTAAATGGAAGGTCTATCTTCCTATACTTTAAAATCATCTGGTATTGGGTTATATAACGATAACGATTACATGAAATATGGATTATCTTCCGCTTTCCTTCACGTATTTTTTTACTTCGTCATTAAATTCATTTTCTTTTAATAAATCTTCCAGGTTGATATGCATTCGATATCCCCAGATATGATTGGGGTCTGCCGGTACATTTATTCTTTCATCGTTAGGATTTTCTCTTCTTATTTTTCCACTGATACCCATTAAATCCTGCAAAAGAAAAATACTCCACATGGCAGGTGAATATAAATTTTGTAAAACAATTTCTTTATTAATCCAGGGTTCGCAAAAATATGGCGCTTCCCCATAGTGGCCGAGCATATAATTATAAAATCTTTGTGTTTTGCTTCTGTCTTCTTCCCACCAGCCACGGATGGTGCTCATATCATGCGTGGACGGAGTGACGACTGCCATGTAAGGAGAATCATTTGGATGAAAAAAATCTTTCTTTATGTCCTTAGGCATACGTTCTATTTCCAGGCTTAAAATTCCAAGATTGCTCATTACTTCAGGAACACAACGTGGCACCATACCCAGGTCCTCACCACAAACGAGCATATTGGTGCTGCGTTTTAATTGTGGCAATTTCTTAATTGCTTCTTTTCTCCAGAAGTCATCCTGGCGGTTATAGAAATAATTGACATATAAATCGTGCAGGCGTTCCCGTGTGTTGTGTTCCAACTGCTGAAAGGATGATGTATTATCTATACCAAACCGGAAGTGGAATTTTTGTCTGTTAGAATTTTCTTCTTCAATAAGAATAATGTTACTGATCAAATCAAACAGCCCCTGCTTAATGATATCTGCGTCTTTAATCTTATTTTCTTCAAAATATTTTTCAACTTTCCGTTGCGTATTAAATTCTTCTTTTAAACCATAATGACCGTAAGAAGAATTTTCAAGAAAATTTTCTTTTACAAAATCAGTTTTTGCATGAAATATCCAACCCAATGTTTCATCCGTGATAAATGGTTTGCAATACCTGTCATAATCAAACCAGATATTATTATTATAAAATTCTGAGATGTCAACAGGAATTGCAGGAGCAAATCTTCCCATGATGCCTTCAACAGAATGTAAAGGAATACTCCATATTCTGAAGAACCCAAGAATGTGATCAATACGAAAAGCATCAAAGTAATTACTCATCTGATCGAAGCGAAGGCGCCACCACCGAAAACCGTCTTCTTTCATCTTTTCCCAGTTATAAGTTGGGAAACCCCAGTTCTGGCCCTTTACAGCAAAATCATCCGGTGGTGCGCCTGACTGTTCATTCATATTGTATAAAGAAGGATTTGTCCACGCATCGCAACCGTAGCGATGAATTCCGATTGGAATATCTCCTTTTAAAACAATTTTATTTTTATGAGCATAATCTACGGCAGCCTTCAATTGGAGATGCAGGTGATACTGAATAAAATAGAAAAATGCCACTTCATCATAATGAGATTTTGATGGTGATACTAATTTTTGAATATCAGATTCATTATAAGTTTTGTGTTTTTTCCATTTATTAAAATCGGAAGTTTTGTTTTTATCACGCAGGTAAGAAAAAGCAGCATAAGGAACCAGCCAGTGACGATTCAGTTCAAAGAATTCAAAGTAATCAAGATCATTTTTAAAAACATCTTTCGATGCATGGTATAATTCTTTTAACGCCGACCATTTAAGTTTCATTACCTGCACATAATCAAAAAAAGGAAGTTCATTTAACTGCTTTTGCTTTTTCTTGAAAGACTTTATAATATGTGCATATTCGCTTCCTGCAACCTTTTCAATATTGATGTATAACGGATGCATTGCAAACGCTGAGATGGCTCCGTAAGGATATGAATCGCTTGCCGTATGCGTTGCGGTTGTATCATTTATAGGTAATAACTGTATTAATTGTAAACCCGTTTGTTTTGCCCAATCAATGAGTAATGGAATATCAGCAAATTCACCTACGCCAAAACTTTTTTTTGACCTAAGGCTAAAAACGGGCATCGCAACACCGGCACCCCTCCAGAAAGTACCC
>CBIGQT010000085.1:0-8719 GCA_966191655.1 uncultured Ginsengibacter sp. | reverse complement strand
AATGACTAAACTCTGTGTTTTTAAGCGTGTAAGCCTCTCCGTTATCTTTTCGTTTGTAAGCTTTTCCTTATTTGCTCAATCTTCAGTTGATTCTACCGGACAAGGTATAAGCGATGTGATGAGAAATAATAATAAAATTTATGTTGTAATGGCTGTTTGCCTTACAATTCTTACAGCTCTTTTTTTATACCTTATAAGAATTGATATTAAAGTTTCGAAAAAAGAAAAGGTTTTTTAAGCGTTATTAAATAATTATTAAACTTAAAAAGTGATAAAAAAATAAAATTTAAGTTTGATTCATTTATAATTTAAAATATATTTTATGTCGTCCGCGGTTCCATATAGTTTTTTCCAGAGTGTAGAAAGAAGTTTTGATAAAGCTGCAATTTTTACAGATTGGGATCCTGGTATTTTACAACAAATAAAACAATGCAATAGCGTCTATCAAATGCGGTTTCCTATTAAAAGGGAAAATGGAGAAATAATCACCATTGAAGCTTATCGTGTTCAACATTCTCATCATAAAACACCATGCAAAGGCGGTATTCGTTTTAGCCTGGCGGTAAACCAGGACGAAGTGATGGCGCTCGCAGCACTGATGACTTATAAATGTGCTATTGTAAATGTGCCTTTTGGAGGAGCTAAGGGCGGAATAAAAATTAATCCACGTGGTTACACACCTTATGAATTAGAAAAAATCACCCGCCGTTATACTGCGGAATTAATTAAGAAAAATTTTATAGGACCGGGCACTGATGTCCCTGCCCCGGATTATGGAACAGGCGAAAGAGAGATGGCGTGGATACTGGATACATATGTTGCCATGCATCCGGGAGAAATAGATGCCGCTGGCTGCGTTACAGGTAAACCAGTAACACAGGGAGGAGTAAGAGGAAGAAAAGAAGCAACGGGACTTGGCGTGTTTTATGGACTTAGTGAAGTTTGTAATATGCCATCTGTTATGGACAAATTGGGTCTCACAACAGGAGTGAAAGGAAAAAGGATTTGCGTACAGGGATTAGGGAATGTTGGTTATCATACCGCTTTATTTTTTCAGGAAGCAGGAGCTATAATAGTAGGATTGGCGGAATTTGAAGGCTCTATTTGGAGTGATAATGGATTGGATGTAGATAAAGTATGGGCACATCGCACCAAAACCGGTTCAATACTGAATTTTCCAGGGGCAGAAAATTTTAAGAAAAATACTGACGCACTTGAAATGGATTGCGATATTTTAATTCCTGCCGCATTGGAAAATGTTATTAACAGGGGAAATGCTTCCCGAATAAAAGCAAAAATAATTGGTGAGGCAGCCAATGGGCCTCTTACACCCGAAGCCGATGAAATATTAAATTTAAAGGGCGCCCTGGTGGTTCCGGATATGTATTTGAATGCCGGTGGAGTAACCGTTAGTTATTTCGAGTGGCTTAAAAATCTTAGCCACGTAAGATATGGAAGGCTCGAAAAAAGATTTACTGAAAATATGAACCAGCATATACTTGGCCAGCTTGAAGAACTTACCGGCAAAAATGTGAGTTCACTGGAAAGAGATTTTATTGTGCATGGAGCAGATGAAATAGATCTTGTAAGAAGCGGACTGGAAGAAACAATGACAACTGCAACACGCGAAATAGTTGACATTTGGCAAAAAACTCCCGCTATTCCGGATATGCGAACAGCGGCTTATGTTTGTGCAATTAATAAAGTAGCTACGTCTTATGCTGAATTGGGAATATTCCCGTAAAGATTGATTATAACTTTTTTGAAAAAGTTTTATCATTCACATCTCATAATCAGGAAATTCATTTATTTCAAGAAATTGATCATTTGCTTTTTTAAAACCGAAACAATAACTCCCGTTTGTTATTATTAAAAATTTTGCGGGTACGCTAATATGATACCGGAGAATCTGGCTTAATGCTTTTGCAGAAAGAGTTACTTTCATTTCCTTACACTCTATTATCATAAAAGGTTTTGCATCTCTGCTATAAATTACAAGATCACAACGCTTCGATAATTCCCCTAACTTAATTTCTTTTTCAATCGCCATTAATGATGCGGGATATTGTTTTGAAAATAAATAGTGTATCATATTCTGTCGCACCCACTCCTCGGGAGAAAGCCGCAACCACTTTTTTCTTATTATATCAAAAACTTCGTCTATCCCTTCCCGTTGTCGCAACTTAACCTTTTGCTTTGGAAATTCAATTTTTATCATCCTGAATTTTGTTTCCTTAAATGAACATATGTTTTACCTGACATCAGGAATTAAAACCGGCATCCATATATTTACAAATCTAAAACATCAATCGAAAATTGTACTTTTATTAATACCAATGAGTGATAATTGGGTTTAAAAAAATATGAAGACAAAAAAAGAAATAGTGAACAACTGGCTGCCCAGGTATACCGGCGAAAAGCTGGAAAATTTCGGAGAATATATCCTGCTTACCAATTTTAGTAATTATGTAAAAATGTTTGCTGATATACATGAAGTAAAAATTATAGGGGCAGATAAGGCAATGGAATGTGCCACCTCTGACGATATCACAATTATAAATTTTGGGATGGGAAGTCCGGGTGCGGCAACAATAATGGATTTACTAAGCGCCATTAATCCAAAAGCGGTTTTATTTTTAGGTAAATGCGGTGGATTAAAAAAGAGAAATAAAATTGGAGATCTTATTTTGCCAATCGCCGCAATAAGAGGCGAAGGAACTTCTAATGATTATTTCCCACCGGAAGTACCGGCGCTACCCGCTTTCGCCTTACAGAAAGCCATATCCACCACGATTCGTGATAACGGATTTGATTACTGGACCGGTACGGTATATACTACAAACCGCAGAGTTTGGGAACACGATGAAAAGCTCAAAACCTATTTAAGAAAAATAAGAGCATATGCAATAGATATGGAAACCGCTACTATTTTTACCGTTGGGTTTTTTAATAAAATTCCTACCGGCGCTTTGTTATTAGTGAGCGATTCACCAATGATTCCAGAAGGAGTGAAAACTACGGAAAGTGATGCTAACGTCACTTCACAATTTGTAGAAAGGCATCTGAAAATCGGAATCGATTCTTTAAAACAATTAATTAATAATGGACTTACTGTGCGGCATTTGAAATTTTAGTTTCCACACGTCATTCTTTAAATTTTATACTAATAAATTCTTTTATGAAAATTTAAGGTCTTGCAAACAATTTGCTTTAATGATTCATCCTGTTATCCAAATAAAAAATTTAAGCGTCGACTTTGTAACTGATTCAGCAATTTTTTCTGCAGTAAAAAATATTTCATTAACTATAAACAAAGGAGAAACAGTTGCTATAGTTGGTGAATCAGGTTCCGGCAAAACAGTTACATCTTTATCAATATTGCAATTATTACCTTCTCCCCCGGCTGAATATAAAAGTGGTGAAATCCTTTTCTCAGAAAATGGAAATGAACGGGCAGACCTGTTGAGCATTGATCAAAAATATTTACGTAAGATAAGAGGAAGCAAAATCTCAATGGTCTTCCAGGAGCCAATGACATCTCTCAACCCCGTACAAAAATGTGGCAAACAGGTTATAGAAGCAATAATGCTCCATGAAAATAAAAATCATAAACAAGCAAGGGAAAAAACGATTGATCTTTTTAAACAGGTAAAACTGCCCGAACCTGCGGCTATGCTTAATCGTTATCCTCACCAGTTAAGCGGCGGCCAAAAACAAAGAGTGATGATTGCGATGGCTATGAGTTGTAATCCCCTATTGCTTATTGCTGATGAACCTACTACTGCTCTGGATGTAACTGTTCAAAAAACTATTTTAGAACTTATTAAAGAGTTACAGAAAAAAAAACAAATGGGCGTACTTTATATAACGCACGATCTTGGGCTTGTTTCAGAAATTGCTGATAAAGTAATTGTATTATATAAAGGAGAAATTGTGGAAGCAAATACTACGAAAGAAATTTTTTCGAATCCTAAACATCCATATACAAAAGCATTAATAAATTGTAACCCTGCCCTGGCTTCAAAAGGAAAAAGGCTCCCTGTAATCAATGACTTTTTAAATGAAGTGGTTGACTTAAACACAAACATCTCCATTAATAAAGAGAATTATAATGAAATTCCCGAACAGGAAATTGATTTATTGAAGGTGGAGAATCTTAAAGTTTATTTTCCAGTAAAAAAAAGTTTTACCGGCAAAATATTGAAAGAATTTAGAGCGGTTGACGATGTGAGCTTTTCTGTAAAAAAGGGAGAAATATTAGGATTGGTTGGTGAAAGCGGTTGCGGAAAAACAACTTTGGGGAGAGCCTTAATTAGATTAATAGAACCCACATCAGGAAGCATTTATCTTAATAAAAAAAATATTGCAAATATCCCTAATGAGGAGTTAAGAAGAATGCGTAAAGACATTCAAATTATTTTCCAGGATCCTTATGGTTCCCTCAATCCACGTATAACAATTGGGCAGGCCATCAATGAGCCAATGAAGGTTCACAAAATTCTTCCAACTGAAAAACAACGAAAAGAAAAAATTATTGAGATACTTGAAAAAGTAAATTTAAAATCAGAACACTTTAACAGGTATCCTCATGAATTTAGTGGTGGACAGCGACAACGAATTTGCATTGCAAGGGCATTAGGCATTAACCCGGAATTTCTTATTTGTGATGAAAGTGTTTCAGCGCTTGATGTAAGTGTTCAGGCACAGGTTCTGAATTTATTGAACGACCTTAGAATGGAACTTGGGTTTACGTGCATTTTAATTTCTCACGACCTTGGCGTGGTTCATTATATGAGCAATCGTATTATGGTTATGAATAAAGGTAAAATTGAAGAAACAGGAAATTCAGATGAAATTTTTTTTAATCCTAAAAGCAAATACACCCAAAAATTAATTGAAGCAATACCAAAAATAAATTTTTAAAAAAATTATCACTGTTTAATATAGAAAGTCTTACCTTTGCGCACTTAAAAAATCATGCCGTAACATGATAAGTGGCCACGAACTGTCGTGGCACGTATCTCTGTAACAACAGTAATGGCATGTGACAATTAACTTTAAAATAATAATTGCACATGAAACTTAGTCAATTCAAATTTGACCTCCCACTAAACCTAATTGCTCAAAATCCCGCTAAAAGAAGAGAAGACAGCAGAATGATGGTTATCGAAAGAAAGACAGGAAAAATTGAAAACAAACATTTCAAAGACATCCTGGATTATTTTGACGACAAAGATGTTTTTGTTGTAAACAACACAAAAGTTTTTCCTGCCCGTATGTATGGCCGAAAGGAAAAAACCGGCGCAAAAATCGAAGTATTTCTGTTAAGAGAATTACATAAGCAAAATCGTTTGTGGGATGTTATTGTTGATCCTGCCCGAAAGATTCGCGTAGGCAATAAATTATATTTTGGTGAAAGTGATGAACTGGTTGCAGAAGTAATTGACAACACTACCAGCCGTGGAAGAACCATTCGCTTTTTATGGGATGGACCGGAAGAAGATTTTAGGAAAATGCTTTATTTTATGGGTGAAACTCCTTTACCAAAATACATCAAACGTAAACCAGATGAAGAAGATAAAGAGAGATACCAAACTGTTTATGCCAAGCATGAAGGTGCTGTAGCCGCTCCGACTGCAGGATTACATTTTAGCCCTGAGCTAATAAAACGTCTCGAAATAAAAGGTGTTCGTTTTGCAGAAGTTACTTTACACACAGGCCTTGGAACATTCAGGCCAATAGAAGTTGAAGATTTGAGCAAACACAAAATGGATGCAGAATATTACCAGATTGATGAAGAAGCTTGTCGTATTGTAAATAAAGCAAAAGAGACAAATAAAAGAATTTGCTCAATCGGAACTACAACCATGCGTGCCATGGAAACTTCTTTTACTGCGCAAAAACTATTAAAGCCTTCCGAAGGATGGACGAACCATTTCATTCATCCACCATACACTTTTAATATTGCAGATTCATTAGTTACAAATTTTCATTTGCCTAAAACAAGTCTGCTTATTATGACGTGTGCTTTTGCAGGTTATGATCTTATTATGGATGCTTATAAAAAAGCAATTAAAGATAAGTATCGTTTCTTTAGCTATGGAGATGCAATGTTGATTATTTAGTTTTATTCTTCACATAATTATTAATAAAAACTTCCTGCAAAAAACAGGAAGTTTTTTATTTGTATATAGACTGTCAAGATTAAGATTTTCTCATCTCGATTATTACAATCCATTTTTTTTAAATAAATTAGAGCAATCGATTTGCAATGAGAACACTTCATCAGTGGCTGAACGAATATGGCGAGAGCCACACCAATGAAACCAATAAATTGATCCATTGGGTATGCGTACCAGCCATTTTTTTCTCAATAATGGGTTTGCTTTATTGCATCAAACTTCCTTTTTTTATTAGGGAACATTTGCAATTAAATGCGGCCATAATTGTATTATTATTAATCTCGGTTTATTACTTGTCTCTTTCAATAAAAATCGGAACAGGCATGTTATTTGGTAACGTTCTTTGCGGACTTTTATGTTATATACTTGAAAAATTTCTACCTTTTCCCTTGTGGCTTTTCAGCATAATAATTTTTATACTTGCATGGATTGGCCAATTTTATGGTCACAAAGTGGAAGGCAAAAAACCCTCTTTTTTAAAAGACATTCAGTTTTTATTAATTGGCCCGATGTGGCTCATGAGTTTTATATACAAAAAGATGGGAATACCTTTCTGATTTACATTCCAAACAGACCTTTATTTAAAAGTTGTAATGTTTTCTCTTTATGTTCCCGTGAAATAAGGATCGAAATATTATGCTGGCTTCCTCCATAGCTTACCATTCGCACAGGGATGCCCGTTAGACTGTTAAATATTGTCGCAATTACATCTTTTGTTTGTGTAATCTGGTTTCCAACTATGGAGACAATTGTTTGGTCCGTATCAACTTCTACCGTTCCAAACAATTCAAGTTCTTTAATTACCTCACTTAAATATGCATCGTTATCAATAGTAAGAGATACGGCAACTTCAGAAGTAGTAACCATATCAATTGGTGTTTGATATTTCTCAAATACTTCAAAAACTTTTCGCAGAAAGCCATAGGCCAATAACATACGGCTACTTTTAATTTTTATCGCGGTGATAAAATCTTTTGCAGCAATTGCTTTTACTCCAACACTGCCGGCTTCGCTCTCAATGAGCGTGCCAGGCGCTTCAGGCTGCATTGTATTTAATAATTTAACAGGAAAATTAAAATATTGTGCAGGCCATATACTTGCAGGATGTAAAATTTTTGCACCGAAATAAGCAAGCTCTGCGGCCTCATCAAAACTTAAACGACCAATAGGTTTTGTATTTTTTACAATCCGGGGATCGTTATTATGCATACCATCAATATCTGTCCATATTTCACAAACTGATGCACCAATAGCACCTGCAATCAAGGAAGCAGAATAATCACTTCCGCCTCTTTTTAAATTATCAACTTCACCTTTTGCATTCCTGCAAATATATCCCTGAGTTAGAAACAGGTTATTCCCTTTATGTTTTTGTAAAATCTGCGAAAGCTTAACTTTAATACTTCCTACCTGCGGCTCACCGGAAGAATCGATCGTCATGAAATCGAGCGCTGCCAGCCAGATATGTTTTATATTTTTTTCCTGCAGGCAAATACTAAAAAGCTTTGTACTGAGCAATTCACCCTGGGCTAAAATATCTTTATTTAAAGCTTCGCTAAAAGATATTTTTAATATGATGTTTAAAAATTCAAAATGCTCTGCTAAAACTGCTTTTGCCTTGCTATAGAATTCTTCCTTTTTAACTAATTGAAGAATAAAATTTTGATAATGCTGCTCTAATGCATCAATATGTTGCTTGGCTGCAACACGATCTCCCTTTGAAAGACTATTACTTATTTCCGTAAGTGAATTGGTAGTGCCACTTAAGGCGCTTAAAACAACAACCTTTGGATCATTATCTTTTGTGATGAGTTTTGCAATCTCAAACATTCGTTCAGGCTTTCCAACACTGGTGCCTCCAAACTTCATTACTTTCATTTCCTTTATTCCCCGGCATTTTTATTGAACCGGGTTGCAAATGTACTATATAGAAACAATTTTTATAGCAATCATCAATCTCAAATGAAATTTTATAGTTCTATTCCGAATTTATCGCCTACGCTTTTCAGATCATCAACAACAGATGGCAATAGTGGAATTCCTTTTTTCATTCTTTCATTTTCATACTCTGTTTCAGGTTCCCCCGGTATATAAACTCTTTCATGGCCTTTAATAGTTTTTGAAGATTTAAATCTTTGAATCCATTTATCCATGTGAAGTTTGAATTCTTCTGCAGAACGAAAAGCATCAATACGCATTGCTCCGAAAAAATGTCCAATCCCTTCACCGGGCATGTTTTCAGGCATAGGAACATAAGCCGGAAATGGAGGTACCCATGGGCCATAATTTGCGCCGCTTAATACAGCAGAAAAAATATCAACAATTGACCCTAATGCATATCCTTTGTGACTTCCGTGTTCTTTATCACCACCAAGAGGTAGCAGAGCTCCCCCATTTTTTAATTCATCAGCATTTGTAGACGGCTCACCGCTTTTCGTTTGTACCCAACCGTTAGGTGCATCTTCATTTTTACGCTGCAATATTTCAAGTTTCCCGTTTGCCGCAGTTGTAGTTGCAAAATCTGCCACAAAAGGTTG
>CBIGQT010000084.1:0-8738 GCA_966191655.1 uncultured Ginsengibacter sp. | reverse complement strand
CTTCCCGGAAGCATTAATTTAATACGCTGGCTTCTTTCTCAGTTTTAATATTTTTTTGTTCTTTTATTTTTGACCATCCGCCAATAACATTGCGGATATTATGATAACCTTGTTTTTTTAATATTGATGCAGCAATCAGGCTTCTGTAGCCGCTTGCACAATGAATGTATATATTTTGATTTTCTTCCAGCGATGCAATTTGCGCAATGTCAGTCATATCATTTAAAGGCAGATTTATTGCATCTTTTATGTGTCCTTCGGCAAATTCATTTTCTTTTCTTACGTCAACTATTACAAGGTTATCATCATGCGGTATATCCATGGCAAGTTCATCTGCCTCAACATCAATCATCATATCAATTTTTTCACTGGCTTTTTTCCAGGATTCAAAGCCCCCTTTAAGATAACCTTCAACATTATCAAAGCCAACCCGGGCAAGCCTTACAATAGTTTCTTCTTCTTTCCCCTCATCTGTAATTAAAATCATGCGTTGATGGAACGGTAAAATACTCCCTGCCCATTCAGCAAATCTTCCTTCAAGGCCAATAAATAAAGAACCCGGAATAAAACCATTTGTAAATTCTTTAGCCTCCCTGGTATCAAGAATCAAAATGTCGTCTGAAATTTTCAATTTAAATTCACTCACAGTCAAAGGCGTCAGCCCTTTCTTTTTAATTTCATCCAGGCTATCATATCCTTCTTTATTAATTTTAGCATTTATCGAAAAATAAGGAGGCGCTTCATCAAGGCCAGTTGTAACTGCTGCAATAAATTGCTCTCTGGTTTGAGAACGCAATGCATAATTGGTTTTCTTTTGCTCCCCGATAGTAGTAGTTGTTTCGGAACCGAGGTTTTTACCGCAACTCGAACCTGGCCCATGAGCAGGATAAACTATTATATTGTCATCCAGAGGCAAAAGTTTATTCTGTATGGTCTCGTACATAATTGACGCAAGTTCCTCACTGGTCATATCGCCACTACTCAAATCGGGCCTGCCAACATCTCCTACAAATAAAGTATCGCCCGTAAAAATACAATTCGGCTTACCTTTCTCATCTCTTAATAAATAGCAAGTCGATTCAAGGGTATGGCCAGGTGTATGAATTACTTCTAATGTAATATTGCCAATTTTAAAAATTTCACCATCTTTTGCCAGATAAAATGGAAAATTAGCTTCTGTTTTCGGACCATACACAATAAGAGCTCCGGTTTGTTTACTTAAATCAAGATGTCCGCTCACAAAATCTGCATGAAAATGAGTTTCAAAAATATATTTAATTTTTGCCTTATGCTCTTTGGCAAGTTGCAAATATTCTTCTGTATCTCTTAAAGGATCAATTACAATTGCCTCTCCGTTGCTTTCTACAAAGTATGCGGCTTCACTAATACAACCTGTATAAATTTGCTTCAGATACATATAAATAATTTTTTAAATAATTTTTAATCAATATATCTACTCAACTTTCTTGATATTAAAAGTCTGATTAAACCTTATTTGCAAAGATAAAATAAAAAGGGCAGGGCAATAGTTTAGAAAAACCAAACTTAGAGAATCACCCTAAAAGGCCTTTTACAAATTCATTGATCGCTTCAATGCGGGATGAATTTATTGTATAAAAAATAAATTTTCCATCACGCTGGGTAGATACAATTCCAGTCTTTCTTAAAATAGCAAGATGTTGGGAAGCCACAGATTGCTCAAGACGCAATTTAATATAAAGCTCAGTAACAGTAAGCCTTTTATTTTCATGAATTGTTTTAATTATCTGTTGACGTAGCTTATGATTAAGGGCTCTCAAAACCAAAGAAGCTTTTTTAACATTATGATAATCAATGTCAGGAAGGTTTTCAATTTCTGTAACCTGCCCCTGATTCTTTAGAGATGGTATGGGCGAGGAAAAGGTCATAATATTTAAGTTTAATTAATTAGTTTATCCAGGAAACGTTACTGCAAAGATACATATTGGGAATAAAAATATTTAAGTATTTTAGGTAAAATGTCAGAAATTTTTTATGAAAATAACATTTCATTTTCGTAAAACAGTATGAAATTCTTTTATATATAATGGTTTTGTGTCTGTCACATTTTCAAACTCATTTTTTTTAAATTTTTCCCATGAAATTTCAGTAAGAGATTCAGTAGACACCGGTGCATTTATAAAAAATGAATTTACACTGTTGTTAATATTTTTAAATTTGGGACTTCCGCTTCCCGAAAAGTATACCTCATTTAAATTTAGAATATCAACAAATGAATTTTCGTCAAGCACTATAGCGGAGGGACGGATTAACTCTTGTAATGTATAGTTATAAACGGCAGTAAAAACTTCCATCCTTCTCGCATCAATCATTGGGCAGTAGAGGGCATTAATATCTTTTACAAAATATGCCGCCGAACGGGCAAGTAATTCTAAGGAATTAAAAGTAATAAGAGGAATATTCAATGCAAAGCACAGTCCCTTTGCTGCGGACAGTGCTACCCTGATGCCCGTATAAGAGCCGGGACCAGAGCTAACTCCAATCGCATCTAATTTTTTTATGTCAATTTTACGGGTTTGCAATATTTCCCTAATCGACGTATGAAGAAATGCAGCATGTTGCTTTGTATCATCATTAATAAGAGTTTCAAGAACCTCACCTTCTTTAGTGAGATTCACAATAGCGGTTTCTGTAGCGGTATGAATATTTAAAATATAAGCCATTAATTATGACGAAGAAGAAAGTTCGAAATATTTTTTTTCCAATAAAGGTGAAATCAGATAGCGTTTGTCCGTCGCCGATAGTTTGTGCAAAAGTTGATAAATATTTTGCAAACCAATTTTTTCTTCCCACTCAAATGGTCCACAGGGATAATTTGTTCCCAGTTTCATAGCAAGATTAATTTCTTCAATACTACTTATATTATCACCAAGCGCAAAAAAAGCTTCGTTAATAATCATGCTGATTACACGTGCAGATACAAATCCAGGCTCATCTTTTACAAAAACGGGTTTCCAACCCATTCGCTCAAATACGGTGCCTGCCATATTTATATTCCCCGCTGCTATTTCCCATGTGGATCTTTTCAAAAATCCCGGCCAACCATTGATACGGCTGAAATTACCCGGCAAATTATTCTCTTCTAAAGTTTTTATTACGGAGTTGATAAAAACAGGCTTATCAGGAAAACTGTTTATATCCATGTTTTCATTTTCATGAAGATAAAAAATCGCATCGCAATAATTTTTACTTTCTTCACCGGAAAATTTTGTCACAAAAGTTATTTCCACATCCCTGTTAGTACTCTTTAATAGAATCTCTTTCTGTTGTTTTACATTTGCCACAACAATAATCTTCATATTAAGTTTTTGCAAAAATAGGTTTGTTATTTGATGGAAAGTTTTGCAACTTTATTCTAATCATTCAAAATAAAATGAATAAACAAATTATTAATACACTTAACGCACCTGCCCCTATTGGCCCTTACAGCCAGGCCATAAAAACAAGTGGAATGCTTTTTATCTCTGGGCAAGTAGCCTTACACCCGGAAACCTCAGAACTTATTATGAATAATATTCAGGAAGAAACGGAGCAGGTAATGAATAACTTAAAAGCAATTTTAAGTGAGGCGGGACTTGGATTTGAGCATGTAATAAAAACTACGATTTTTTTAAAGGATATGAATCTCTTTACATCAGTTAATAAAATTTATAGTAAATTTTTTACATCCAATTTTCCGGCCAGAGAAACAGTAGCCGTGAAAGGACTCCCGAAAGACGTGAACGTTGAAATAAGTATGATAGCCGCAGAATAAAAAATATCATCTTGAAAAAACAGGTAATCATTACATCAAAAGTGCATAATTATTTATTTGATGCACTTCAGCAAAAAGGATATTCAGTTCTTCATAATGAAAAGATAAGTTATGAAGAATTAAGCGCCATTGTAAGCCAGGCAGAAGGAATAATTGTAACAACCCGCTTGCCTATTGATAAAGCTCTTATTGATAAAGCAATACGATTAAACTGGATTGGAAGATTAGGAAGCGGCATGGAACTAATTGATGTGGATTATGCCAACTCCAAAGGTATTCGCTGCGTTAGCAGCCCGGAAGGAAACCGTAATGCCGTTGCAGAGCATGCCTTAGGAATGTTGCTTAATCTTACCAATAAAATAAGTTCAAGCTTTGAAGAAATTAAAGATAGAAAGTGGATACGTGATGCTAACAGGGGTGTGGAGTTAAGTGAAAAGACAATTGGCATAATAGGTTATGGAAATACAGGATCAGCTTTTGCAAAATTGCTATCTTCTTTTGGAGTAACCGTTCTGGCTTACGATAAATATAATTTTGGATTTAGTTCAGGTTATGTAAAGGAAGCCAATTTTGAACAGGTATGCAGGTATGCAGATGTGATCAGTATGCATGTGCCTCTTACAGAAGAAACACATCACATGGCAAATGAAAAATTTTTTAATTCGCTGGAAAAATCTCCTTATTTTATTTCCACATGCAGGGGTAAAGTAACAGATACTGTTGCTTTACTGGCTGCTTTAAAGAGTAAAAAAATTGCAGGAGCAGCTCTCGATGTTCTTGAAAATGAAAAGCTGGAAACTTATACAAAAGAAGAAAATCAACACCTGAATGCTTTGCTTACACAACCTAATGTAATTTTAACTCCACATATTGCAGGTTATAGCGTGGAGGCTTTTTATAAGATGGCAAAAGTTTTACTTAAAAAGCTCGAATTGGAATAATTATTCAATTTTTTTTATATTTGTAATCATACAAAAAAAAAAAAAAAATGGGGCGTTGTATTTTTTTTCGATTTATGGTAAAGAAGTATCAATTTTAAAATGAGGTTATGAGCCAGATTAATTATGTAACTAAAGACACATTTGAGCAAATGAAAACGGAGCTTCAGCACATGAAAGGTGTTGAAAGGCCGGCTGCATCCAAAGCTATTGGTGAAGCAAGAGAAAAAGGCGATCTTAAAGAGAACGCTGAATACGATGCAGCAAAGGAAGCCCAGGGAATACTGGAAGCTAAAATAAAACAATTGGAAGCTATCATTGCCACGGCAAGAATTGTGGATGAAAATGCAATAGATACCAGCAAAGTTTCTATTCTTACAAAAGTTACCCTTACAAATCTTGCAACAAAAAAACAGGTTACTTACCAGATTGTATCCGAAAAAGAAGCTGATCTGAAGCTGCAAAAAATTTCAGCGGCATCCCCGATTGGTAAAGGCCTTCTTGGGAAAGCTGTAGGAGAGACTGCCGAAATAAAGGTTCCTGCCGGAATGATAAAATTTAAAATTGAGAACATAACGGCTTGAAGTTAATGGGTAAAAGAGTACCTGGCAATTTGAAAGAAAGCAATAAATAAGTTAATGACCATTTTCTCAAAAATAATTAAGGGTGAAATTCCCAGCTATAAAATTGCTGAGGATGAGAAATTTTTAGCATTTCTTGATATCAATCCTTTAGTGGAAGGACATACATTAGTAATTCCCAAACAGGAGATAGATAATTTTTTTGATTTACCTGATGATTACCTCGAAGCATTTTTATTATTTGCAAAACCTCTTGCAAAAGCTATTGAAAAATCTTTTGATTGCAACAGGTGCGGTATAAGTGTTATTGGGCTTGAAGTACCTCATGCACATATGCATCTTATACCAATAAATAATGCCGACGATTTAAATTTTACCAGAAAAAAATTGAACCCTTCAAAAGAACAATTGGAAGCAACACAGCAAAAAATTCTAAAAAATTTGTAATGATTTTAATCAGGCCAAAGCGTTTTTTCCTATTTTATTCTTTTTGGATTTTGTATCAAAAAATCTTTCCATCCATTTATTTTTTTTGATGCTTTAGTTGCAGGAATATTTCCCTGGAAATGATGACATACTGCAACTGCCAATGCATCTGTTGCATCAAGATATTTTGGATTCTCCTCAAAGCTTAAAATGCGTTGAAGCATCTTTAATACCTGCAGTTTATCTGCGTTACCATTTCCTGTGATAGATTGTTTTATTTTACGTGGAGAATATTCTGTAACCGGTACGCCAGAATGCATTGCTGCAGCTATAGCCACTCCTTGTGCTCTCCCTAATTTCAGCATGCTCTGAACATTTTTTCCAAAAAAAGGAGCTTCAATGGCAAGCGCATGAGGTGAATGATCTTTCACCAATGCACACACTTTTTCATGTATCGTTTGCAATCTTTCGTAAGCATCTTTGTGGGAAGAAAGCTTTAATACATCCATCATTATTAAGGTAACTCCTTTTGAAGAAATTTCAATAATACCATACCCCATTAAAACAGTTCCGGGATCAATACCTAAAATGATTTTTGAATTTTTATGCAATTGAGGATTATTTTTACGTTTACAACCTGACTTCTAAACTACTCATAAAAGAATCATTACTCTTGTACAAAACTACATGATCCGTGCCCGTAAAAATATCAAAATAATATTCAGGTATGTTATTGCTCCTTTGCTTGGGGCATGGCTTTTTTATTCGTTATATAAGCAGATAAAAGACCAGCCAAATCTTCAGCAATCAATTGACCTTATTAAACAGGCACCTTTCGGCACCCAGGCGTGGAAATTCTGGTTTGTTATTGTACTTGTTTTTGTTAACTGGGGTTATGAAGCAAAAAAGTGGCAGGTACTTTTGAGAACAATTCAGCCTGTTAGTTTTTTCACAGCTTATAAGTCTGTTTTGAGTGGGGTTACTCTTTCTATAAACACACCCAATCGTATCGGGGAATATGGAGGACGGATATTGTATGTTCAGGAAGGCAAGAGAATTAAAGCCATATCTCTATCAATTGCTGGAAGCATTAGCCAGCTTATCATTACTTTAATAATGGGTTGTTGCGGGCTAATCTATATTATTTACCAGGCCAATAGCGATGTTTTGGTTATGGGACTTCCTGTTTTCTGGCTTAAAACTTTATTGTTTTTATCTTGTTGTGCAACGGTAATTGTTGTTTTATTTTATTTCAGATTATCGTGGCTTATCAAACTTGTTGAGAAGATTCCGGCAGCTGCAAAATATGTAGAGTATATAAGTGTGCTCGATAATTTTAATGCCAAATTATTGTTAAGGTTACTTTATCTTTCTTTCTTTCGTTATGTGGTATTCGTCATTCAATATATATTACTGCTTCAGGTTTTAGACGTATCAATTTTATGGATAAATGCGTGCTGGATTATAAGTATTCTTTTTTTGGTACTGGCAATTGTACCTTCATTTGCCATTGCAGATCTTGGAATACGGGGAAAATTCAGCACGGAACTTTTAAGCCTTTACAGCACAAATACCGTAGGTATTATAGGCACTACATTTGGTATATGGTTTATCAATTTGTTTATTCCCGCCCTTGCAGGGAGCTTGCTTATTTTGAGTATAAAATTTTTTAAAGACAAATAATAAGAGTGAAAATTATTACGACGATACTTATTTTACTTTTTGCTTTCACAACCAAAGCAGGTGACGAATTTTGCGGCATTCGTAACACAGCTTTTAGTGACGGCGAGGTTATAACGATGAGAATTTATTATACTACTTTAGGAATGTATGTAAGCGCAGGCGAAGCCGTTTTTTCTACCAGCCTGGAAAGATTTAATGGTAAGGTTGTTTATCATTGTACCGGCGCAGGTTCATCATATCCTTTCTTTGATAATTTTTACCGGGTACGCGATAAATATGAGACCTATATCGATACAGCCACTATGTTGCCTGTAAAATTTATTCGTAATGTAAACGAAGGAACTACTAAGTTTTACGATAATGTAACTTTTAATCATAGCGCAGGAACGGCAGTAAGCACTAAAGGAGTATTTAAAATAGGTTCGTGTATACAGGACGTTATAAGCGCAACTTATTATGCAAGAAATATTGATTTTAATAAATATAAACCAGGTGATAAAATTCCCTTCGATATGTTTTTAAGTAATGAAACTTATCACTTGTACCTGCGCTATGAAGGAAAGGAAAATATTAAAACCAAATATGGAAAATTCCATGCTATAAAATTTAAGCCTCTTTTAATTAAAGGAACTATTTTCCAGGGAGGCGAAAATATGAACGTCTGGGTAAGCGATGATGAGAATCATATCTTGCTAAGAGTTGAAAGTCCTATTTCGGTGGGATCTGTTAAAGCTGATATGATGGGCTACAGGAACTTGCGGCATCCTCTTACATCATTAATTAACTTCAGGTAAATTATAGTTTACTTTAATTTCAATCCCTTTTTTTAAGAAAATTTATTCGTGCTAATATTAAAACACCAATCCCTTCAATGAGATATAAAAGAGACAGGAAAATATTTTCATTACGGGTAAGTGCAATACCGTTAAACTGCTCTTTGATAAAAAAATAAATTATAAATCCCATGCTTATTATGAGGATAAAAACTATTATGGTCTTTAGCTGCATTTTTACAAACAATTAAATTATTTATTGTACATCCTCAAGTTTAAATATTTTTTTACTGCGCACACCCCTTTCCGTTAGTTTCAGGTTGCAGCATTCTATGTGTGGGTCATGTTCAAAAAAAAGAATGTAATTTTTTTGTTGTGCTTCTGCAATCAATTCTTTTTTTTCTTTAAGCGTTTCCAATGGCTTTGTATCGTAAGCCATAATATACGCAACAGGAATGTGTGCAACTGATGGAATCAGGTCTGCCATATAAATTATGGTTTTGCCTTTGTATTCAATTTGTGGCAACATCATTGATTCGGTATG
>CBIGQT010000083.1:0-8762 GCA_966191655.1 uncultured Ginsengibacter sp. | reverse complement strand
AAAAAACATCAACCATATAAATATACTAAATGAAACAGCTGCTTTTTTCAATCGTAATTGTAGCATTATTTGAAACGGCAAAAAATGCACAGGGCCAAACTGAAAATGCGGTTGCTTTTTATGATGCCAGATCGTTTACCGTATCGAATTCAAGTACTTCTGAAATTAGCAGGACCAGTATTAATTTAAAAGCGCTAAAGGATTTTGAGAAATCATTTCAAAAAGTTTCGGATGAGAAATGGTTCAAAGTGCCAGGCGGCGTTATTGCAAATTTTCTTTCTAACGGAATTGATTTTCGGATAAAATACGATGAAAAAGGCCAATGGTTATATAACCTCCTTACTTATTCTGAAGATAACCTGCCATCTGACGTCAGGTCGTTGATAAAGAGCCGGTATTATGACTATGAAATTCAGTTTTGTAATGAATACCAGCTTCCTAAATCTTCTATATTCGTAATTAAAATGCAGGATGATCAATCGGTAAAAACAATAAAAATTGTGGACGGGGAAATGGAAGTGATTACAAATAATAAACGAAACTAAGTATCGCCTTAAAGCTGGCGTATGCTATCAAATTGTCAGAAATTAATCAGTGTGTTAATGTTTATGGCCCGAGTCATAATCAAGTGGTTGCCTTTCCAGGCAACCTTTTCACTTACCCATACAGAAATAAAAAATCGGGCTGAATAAATAGAATCTTTGTAACTTATATGCACAGTTTGAAACAGACAGCAATAGGTCAAATTTGTTCTGGTAAAATAACAGCCAATTGTATTGCCATTCTTCGGCAGGAGAAACAATTAGATTCTGCCAAACAAATTACAGATCTCAGATGGCCGGATAGTAATGCAGCAGGAGCGGCGGTGTTGTTAAAAATCCCCGTGATTGACTAACCAAAATGTATTGAGTATAAACAATACACGATTGAATTGTGGTTGAATAAGAACTTTTCAAAATGAAAATCTTTAACACTAAAGCACTATCATATTGGCGCAGAATGAAGCAGCCTCTTTACCTGGCGATTAGCCTGGTCTTGTTTCATGGTATTAATACGAATAGCAATGCCCAAAGTGAAGGTTTACGTTTCGAACATATTGGTATTGAGGAAGGGCTTTCAAATGAAAATGTAACGCAAATATTCCAGGATAGTAAAGGTTATATATGGTTTGGCACATTCGATGGTTTGAATAAATATGATGGTTATTCTTTTACCAAATATCGGCTTGATCCATTCGATTCTAATTCTATTTCTCAAAATTTTATTTACACAATTTGGGAAGATAAATATGGGGCGATATGGGTTTCATCTTTTGAAGGTTTGTGCAAATTCGACAGGTCCACTGAAATGTTCACCCGTTATAAACCATCCCCGAGTGCTAAATTCTCCGATCCGAATATTTCTGCAATTAACGAAGACAGCGATGGAATGATTTGGGTAGGCAGTCATTCAGGCGGATTGTGCCGCTTCGACAGGAAAACGGGAAAGTTTTTGCCCGAGTATTTTGACCTGGGTTACCGCCAGTTTCCGGGCGACAAAGCCAGGCTCAAAGACAATGTAAATTGCATTTACAAAGATCGGGCCGGTACACTATGGTTAGGAAATACAACTGGCCTACACAAAATAATTTTAACGGCTGCAAAAGCAGGCCAACTGTCAAGAGTTATCTTTAAGGATTACAGACACGACCCAGCGAATATTAATACTTTAAGCAGCAACGTTGTGACATCTATTATTCAGGATAGAGCCGGTATTATCTGGGTTTCAACCCAAAATGGATTAAATAGTTTCGATCAAAAGACAGGCCTTTTTAAACGTTATCTGCATGATCCCAATAATATTCATTCGATCAGTAGTAACAATATGGAGCTTTGGTTTGGAAGTCATTTAAAGGAAGACCAGGAGGGAAATTTGTGGATATGTACCCGTAATGGATTAAATAAACTTAACAGGGATCGGACTATTTTTACCCATTATTTTTACGATTCCTCTGATGTTTACAGTGTAAGTTCAAATTTTATTATGTCACTCCAAATTGACCAGGCAGGTATTTTATGGGCCGGTTCCTGGAGCGGAAAGCTTAATAAAGCAAATCTGAATCAAAAAGGTTTTGGACTTGAACGCCATGATCCAAACAATATAAATTCTTTAAGCAGTAACAAGGTCACATCAATACTGGAAGATTCTTCCGGAATAATTTGGATAGGCACTTATGGTGGAGGACTGAATCGCTGGGATAAAAAAACCAATCGATTTACTCATTTCACGAATGATCCTTCCGATCCAAAAACATTGAAGAGCGATGCAGTCCACGCAATTTTAGAAGATCACCAGGGACATCTTTGGATCGCAAATGGAGATGTTTTATCTCACCTAAATAGGCAAACAGGTGAATTCACTCACTATCATATCAATGAAGGCCATTATAAAGAGGAAGATCATCGGCTAATTTTCTCAATTACGGAAGACCGCGAGGGACTTCTTTGGCTAGGCACAGGAAACGGTGTTAAAAGTTTCAATAAAAAAACAGCAGAGTTCAAACATTATTATCATGATCCCGCAGATTCCAACGGTCTTAGCGATTACGTAGCGTTAATCGTTTTTGCCGATTCAAGGGATAATATTTGGGTAGGCCATGGCAGTAGGGGTACTGATAAACTCAATAAACGAACCGGTCAATTTACTCACTATAAACATGATCCTCATGACTCCGCGAGTATCAGTTCTAATTATGTGAACAGCATCTACGAGGATTCCAAAGGAAATCTCTGGTTTGGCACTTCAGCCGGCGGCTTATGTTACTTCGATTACCAAAAAGAAAAATTTACAACCTTTACTGATAAACACGGGCTACCAAATAACACAGTGTATTCTATTTTGGAAGACGCTAAAAATAATCTTTGGTTAGGTACGGGTTACGGCCTTTCACGTTTTGATTCTCTTAAAAAAACTTTTACTAATTACGATTATAAAGACGGGCTGCAAGGGAATTTTTTTGCTGCGGGCGATGAGAGGGAACGCGGCGCCTATTTTAAAGGTAAGGATGGCACTTTGTATTTTGGAGGTAATCATGGATTCAATTTTTTTTACCCGGATAAAATTAAAGCAGATAGCCATCTTGCACCAATAGTAATTACACAATTCAAACTCTTCGATAAACATGTAAAAGGCGCTAATGAATCGAAAGAAATTGTATTGGATCATAACGAGAATTATTTCTCATTCGAATTCTCATCTTTAAGCTTTTACAACCCGGCTAAAAATCAATATGCTTATAAGTTGGAAGGAGTCGATAAGGATTGGATATATAGCGGATCGAGACGGTATGCCGGTTATACAAATATTGACCCTGGGACTTATACTTTTATAGTAAAAGGGACAAACAATGATGGCGTTTGGAATGAAGAGGGAACTTCAATAATTGTCATCATCTACCCGCCTTGGTACGGGACCTGGTGGGCATATATATTATTTACGCTATTGTTTTCAGGATTAATTTATGCGTTTATAAAATATCGCATAAATAAAATTCGCATACAGCACGAAATTGTGATACAAAAACACAAAGCTACTGATCTTGAAATGCAAGCCCTTCGTACGCAAATGAATCCACACTTTATTTTTAACTCCCTAAATTCTATTAACAGGTTTATTCTTCAAAATAATAAAGACCAGGCATCAGCATACTTAACTAAATTTTCGAAACTGGTGCGATTGATCCTGCAAAATTCAAATGCTTCCTTAATCACATTAGAAAGTGAGCTTGAGGCTTTGCAATTATACCTGGAACTGGAATCCCTTCGTTTCAACTATCGCTTCAATTTCAAAATTTCCGTGGATGATGAAATAGACGCGGAAGTGATAAAGGTACCGCCACTCATCATCCAGCCTTATGCAGAAAATGCCATCTGGCACGGGCTGATGCACCTGCCTGCCCAGTCCCGAAAGACTCCTTCAGAGCACGCAGGTAAGCAGGGTATTGGAAATCTTGAAATAGAGATCACGGAACAAGAAAACTTTTTACAAATAAAAATCAGTGATGACGGGATTGGCAGGAAGAAAGCAGCCGAGTTGAAAAGTAAATCTGCGACAACACATAAATCGATGGGGTTAGAAATTACGAAAGACAGGATCACGATGATGGGTAAAAAAGAGAATACAGAAGCTGTCATAATTAATGACGTTGTTCATCCTGACGGGAGTGCAGGCGGCACTGAAGTAATCCTGAGAATATCTCTTGTGCAATAATTATTTAAAAAAAAAAAAGATTAACGTTAGTTAAATGAAATATGCAAAATATATTGTTCTGTCCGATAAGTCTTTATTGGCTTATTCAGCGTTTTTCACACAAGGATTAAGAAAAGTTAACTGCCTTTTAAATTCATTGTCTTGTATTTGAGTTCACGCCTCATACCTGCGTTGCCACGGGGGATAAAAAACACTAACAATCTTTTCATCGCTCGCTAATTTCATTTTTATTTATTCATAAATCTTCTACAAGGAATAAGATGAAAACACTTATCATTCTTTTAAAAGCCTGAACCAATGGAGAAGTACAGCATCACCCTCTGCCAGGTATTCATTTTGAGATAATGGTGGACATTATCTCAAATTTGCCCCTGCAATATCGCCCGGTTATAAATCAGGCACCTGCAATCACCCAGTCAAATTAACCGATTACCTTATTGCAAATGCATTTCACCCAATTGTACTTAAACAAATAAATCTTCTACTGTATTTTAGAAATGAATTCTATTGAAGTAAAATCAAGTACATGTATATGTAAATTCCTTTAAAGTCGTGGCTGTCTTTTCAAGTTTTAATCAATTCCCGAAACAGAAAATGTAATTCATAATCCAATTAAAAATCATTAGCCTTCCTTACTCTACCTGTGATTTTTTTCTGTGCTTATCGTGAAATGCCACACGCACAAGAAGGTAAGTTTTTCTTATTCCGAATGTTAACCCGGCTTTATAATTTTTTTATTCACTATCTAAAATGTTACAATTATGTTTAAACAATCTAAACAAAGGTTTGCTTCTGCAAGACGAGTTCCTAATGTGCTCGCTTTATTTATTGTCTTATTTGCCATTTTAGGTGTGCTGGCAGGCTGTGATAAAAATCCTGTTCACCCTACAGAAAAATGTAATACAAAGTGGACCCCTGGCCCCACCCGACTGCTGGCATCAGGCCTTCAGGGGACTGCCGGAAGTACCATTGGCCCTGACGGTGCTTTGTACGTCACTGAAGGCACGGTAGGTAAGGTCTCACGCGTTGATCCCAGGACCGGTAATGTCACTACGTTTGCAAGCGGATTGCCACTATTAATCCCTGAGGTGGGGATAGGTGGTGCGTGGGACGTTGCCTTCCTTGGTAAGACCGCTTACGTTCTGGTAACGCTTGTAGGTACAGATGTGGGAGGCACTGACGTTGTTGGCATCTATCGCATAGACGGGCCAGCTAGCTATACCATCATTGCCGATATTGGTGCGTTCTCCATTGCCCATCCACCAAAACCCGCTTTCGAGGTTCCAACCGGGGTACAGTATGCTATTCAAGCCTATCATGGCGGATTCCTGGTGACTGATGGGCATCACAATCGTGTATTGTATGTTGAACTTGATGGTAAGATTACTGAAGTAAAAGCATTTGAGGATATTGTTCCCACCGGGCTCGCCTTGTCAGGCAGTACAATATATATGGCCGAGGCCGGGCCCGTTCCTCACAATCCGGAAGATGGTAAGGTAATATCGTTTGGTCCTAAATCTCCCGCAGTTACCACCGTGGCTTCCGGCGCCCGACTAATGGTTGATGTGGAGTTTAACTGCGGCCATACACTCTACGCACTCTCGCAGGGCATATGGGACGGGGTTGAAGAGGGTACCCCCGCACTAGCTAACACCGGCTCATTAGTGAAGGTAAATGATGACGGAACGTTCACCGTAGTCAGGGACGGACTTGACCGGCCCACCTCGCTTGAGTTTGTCGGGACAACCGCCTACATTGTTACGCTTACCGGCGAAGTATGGACCATTGAACACCTCGGTGATGCCCCATTCAATGATTGATAGAATGAAAGATTTTCCTGCGGGCAGCAGGTATGAATCTTTCATTCAGGCTTTGCGTTGATGGGCTCGCTACTTTACCAGGGATTCTTAGAAGATTATAAATCCCCCAGGCAGAAATAAATAATGCCCAGGGGATTTATGCGTGTTCTTCTCCAAGGGTGAATGCTATAAATTATTGCTTTGCTGAATTCAATTAATTAATTTTGGAGTACTCTAAATCTTGCGAATCCACCACGGCTGTTGATTTTTAAAAAGATAACAAAACAGGAGTTTAATTTCAGCCGGCAAAAGAGTCTTGTCAGCAGTAATTGCAACAAGATTTTATCGTGGCGGTAATGGAGGTATCTATCACTTATGATCAGAGCAATTCTTATTGATGACGAAGAACATTGTCTCGATACACTGAGTATTATCTTAAAAGATTTTTGCCCACAGGTACAAATATTGGAACAATGTTCTTCTGCAAAACAAGGGCTTGATGCTATAGAAAAGTTGAAGCCTAATCTTGTATTTATTGATATCGAAATGCCATCAATGAACGGCTTTGAATTGTTGGAGCAGTTTACTGAAATTCCGTTTTCTATCGTTTTTACCACCAGTTACAACCAATATGCAATTAAAGCGATCCGGTTTAGTGCATTGGATTATTTGCTAAAGCCCATTGATCCGAAAGAGCTTATTACTGCCGTTCACAAGGTAGAAACTAAAAAAAAATTACCAGGTGAAGAACAATTTCAAATGCTGCTAAGTAAGATCGCTAATAAGGATATTGTATTTCCTAAAATTTCGGTACCAACTTCTGATGGTTTTGAATTAATTCCGGTTGAGCAGATAATGTTTTGCGAAGCCAATGATAATTACACATGGTTTCATCTAACAGGCAAAAGAAAAATTATAGCCTGTCGCATGTTAAAAGAAGTGGAAGAGCAATTAAATGATTTCGCTTTCTTTGTCCGTGTACATCATTCTTATCTTGTTAATATAAAAGAAGCAACGAAATACGTTCGTGGGGAGGGAGGATATATTATTATGAGTGATGGATCTTCTGTGAATGTTTCCCGTAGCCGTAAGGACGCTTTGTTAAAGTTATTTATGAATAAGCAAACTTAGCATCGCTTTTAGCATCTTATATTTTATTCTGTATAGGTATTTTTTTCTCTTAGTTTTTTAAATCTTCAGCATCTGGACTATTTATTTACCGCAAAGCATTATTAATTACCCCGCTCGTTTTGCCAACTACCCGATGGAATTATTCAAATACTCATTAGATCTCGCGATGAGGAAAAAGCGGGAACTCCAAACGCAAACACCTTCGTCTATATAATTTTCCGGTAAGCAACATACTAATCAGTTAGTGTGCCCGACAAAAGTTCACCAATCGTCGAAAAAATGAGTTCTTTTAACGAAAAGAATAAAATAATGCCGGAGTCTTTTTCATCTTTGTTTTCAGTTAGAGCAAAAAGAATTCAAAACCAAAGATAACTGAAGTCACAACTTCTAAACAAGCGATACTTAGAGAATTCAATTTACAAATTACTTATCATCTATAGCAACGAGATTTGCTAAGCCACAAAATCAAGAAAACAAAAATCCTTTAAAAGCTAAAAAAACAGAACACATTATCCTAAACAAAAATTATGAAAACTATGAAATCTGTATCTACTTTAACCGATCAACAATTGATTGACCTTTACCTTGGCGGGGATGTTGAAGCCATGGCCTGTCTTGTAAACCGTTACAAAGACAAAGTTTATACATCAATTTATTTACTGGTAAAAGACAAATATCTCGCTGAAGATATTTTTCAGGATGCCTTTATCAAAGTAATTGAGAATATTAACGCAGGCCGTTATAATGATGAAGGGAAGCTTTCGGCATGGGTAATGCGCATAGCCCATAATCTATGCCTTGACCATTTCCGAAGAATTAAACGCCGTCCAACCATTAAAACAAGTGATGACCGCAATATTTTTGAAGTAATTAATTTTAATGAACCATGGGCAGATGAAAAAATAATCGGGCTTCAAAGACATGAAAGAGTACAGAAATTATTGGAAATGCTGCCCGAAGATCAAAGGGAAGTTATTGTGATGAGACATTATGCAGATCTTAGTTTTAAAGAGATTGCTAAGTTAACGAACTGCAGCATTAATACGGCCCTTGGACGCATGCGTTATGGCCTCAATAATTTAAGAAAAGTGATGACGGAAAAGCAGCTTGCTATATAGATAATCTGGGACGCCCGTCATCGAAAAGTATTGTCCAAATTTCAATTAACCCCAAAGAATAAATTCCCGGCTTAGGCCGGATTTTTTTATAGAATTGAGGTATGAAGCAGCATATAATCCGGCCGAAATGTATCAACTGTAAAAATTTACCAATCGTCGAAAAATAGCGCTCGCTCACCTAAAATGGCGGAATGAGGGGGTATAATTTTACATCTTTGTATTAGCAAATAACTATAGGTTTTTGAAATCAAAATCCTGAAAAAAGTAGAAAGTTGATTAGAACCAGAGTTAAAAAAATTGATTCAAATCCTAACGAAAAACAATAAACCGCTATCCAAAAAAAAATACCATGACATTTAATTCATTAGAAATTGGAGTATTTAGTCTTGGACTCGTATCACTCATTTTTTCTGTTGTAGTCTGGTTTCGCTAAAGTGGAAATTAAGATTGTGCAACGGACCTCAAA
>CBIGQT010000082.1:0-8770 GCA_966191655.1 uncultured Ginsengibacter sp. | reverse complement strand
GATCAGGGCAATGTTATAATAATTAAATGTATAAATAATAAATGCCCTGAAACATTCAGGGCTTTTTCAAATATTTTTTATAGATGAATAATGTGGCAACAGGTATTACAGATTCAGTTTCTTTTGCTTTGGCAAGTAAAGTGAAAGATTACTTTCAGCTTATAAAATTTACACTAAGCTTTACAGTAGTCTTTTGCTGTGTTGTTTGTTATCTTCTGGCTCCCAATATTCAGTTTGATTTTCTTTCAGTTCTTTTATTATTTCTTGCGGGTATGCTTATTACAGGTTCTGCAAACGCTATCAATCAAACAGTGGAAAAAGATACTGATGCATTGATGAAGCGAACAGCCGGCAGGCCCGTGGCTTCAGGAAGAATGGATACAAATGAAGCATGGATTTTTGCTGCCGTTACCGGAATCGCAGGCGTCTTATTAATGTGGTATTATTTCAATTTGCTTAGTGCCGTGCTTGGCTTATTCAGTTTGTTTTTATACGCATTTGTATATACGCCGCTAAAAAAAATAAATTCGATCTCTGTGTTGGTAGGAGCTTTTCCCGGAGCATTACCATGTTTAATCGGATGGGTTGCGGGAACGGGTGAAATAGATGCAGGGGGGCTGGTATTATTTGGAATACAGTTCTTATGGCAATTTCCGCATTTCTGGGCAATTGCCTGGGTGGCACATAAAGATTATGAAAAAGCAGGTTTTAAATTATTACCAGGCAGAGAAGGTCCTACAAAATTCACAGCATTGCAATCAATCATTTATTCGATGCTGATGATACCTGTAGGAATGTTACCTTTTTATTTTCGTATCAGTGGAGATATTTCCTTGTGGATTTTATTGGCTTGCAATCTTACCATGGTTTATTTAAGTATAAGATTATTTATAAAAATGAATGTGCAGGCTGCAAGAAGGGTAATGTTCGGTTCTTATTTTTACCTGGTGATTGTTTTTTTATCGCTTTTATTTGATAAAATATAACAGGGTAGATATAATAAAGATTCAAAAATTAATAAAATAAATTACGTAGAAAGAACTTATAATTTATGATAGCTGTGATGAAGCAGGAAAAGAAAAGAATACATCCCCACAAATTTACTTTGTGGATTGCACTGGCAAGTATTGTAATGATGTTTACGGGATTTACAAGTGCGTATATTATAAAACGCAATCTTGCCAATTGGGTCACTTTTGATTTACCCAAAATTTTTTGGTATTCAACAGCAGTAATTATTATCAGTAGCATAACGATCATCATTAGCCGCAATTATTTCAGGCAAAGGGCAATGATTCAATACAGGCTTTGGCTTGCCATTACGTTGGTGTTGGGAATTGCATTTGTTTTCATGCAGTACCTGGGTTTTACTCAATTGTGGAGGAGCGGAGTAACACTTAACAGAAATGTTTCATTTTCATTTTTATATTTAATTGTAGGCCTGCATGCGTTACACGTCGTAGGAGGAATAATAGCACTTATTATTGTTATAATAAAAGCATACAGTGTAAAGGTTAAAAATTACAATATTGTTCCTGTAGACCTTATCAACACCTATTGGCACTTTGTAGATCTTTTATGGATATATTTATTAATATTTTTATCAATGATAAGATAACAAAAGAGAAATAATTAATATGGATATGGAAATAATAAAACACTATAATAATTGAACAATTAATTTATTTTTGTAACAACCTTTTAACTAATTGATAAATGGAAACAGCGCTGGCAAGAACCAAATCGGGTCTATGGAGTGGCGGCAGAAGCCCCTATAATGTTAGCTATGGTAAGCTAATGATGTGGTTTTTTTTAATGAGTGATTCATTCACCTTTGGTGCATTTTTAATTTCTTATGGCTCTATACGTTTTAGTCTAAATGAATGGGTTGACCACAATTATGTTTTCAATAAATTTCCATTTACGGGTGAGGCCAATCTTCCGTTAGCATTTGTGAGCCTGATGACTTTCATTCTTATTTTTAGTTCGGTAACAATGGTATTGGCTGTTCATGAAGGGCACAAAATGAATAAAAAAGGAGTTGAGAAATGGATGATATTAACGATACTCGGGGGGCTTGCATTTTTAAGTTGCCAGGCCTGGGAATGGACACATCTTATCACCAGCAGGCATAAAGTTTTGGTGGACGGTGTTATACAATATTGGGGTACTACTACAAGTCATAATCCATGGGGACCTCATGTAATGTTTAATGGTGAGATGGTTGCAACTCCCGGTCCTGTTGCGTTTGGCGGTTATTTTTTCGGCATTACAGGTTTTCATGGCTTTCACGTTTTTAGCGGGGTTATTATAAACGTGGTGATGCTCATTAAAACAAAATTGGGCGATTTTCAAAAACGTGGCCATTATGAAATGATTGAAAAAGCAGGTCTTTACTGGCATTTCGTGGACCTCGTATGGGTTTTTGTATTCCTTTGTTTTTATTTGATTTGATTAAAAATAATAAAGCAAAAATATTAGTTTAAAGATTTAAAGAAATTATATGTCTTCAGTTACAACAACACATACAATTGATCATAGTCATGGTGAAGCACAGGTAAAAAGAATCTGGAAGGCATTCTGGATATTATTGGTTCTTACCATAATTGAGCTGGCACTTGGACTATCCATTTATTATATTGATATGGAAGCTAATCCCAGCGAAGCACTTATCTTATTTCTAAAAGGGGTTATTACAATTCTTACATTAGCAAAAGCATTTTATATTATTTCAATTTTTATGCATCTGGGTGATGAAGTAAGAAATCTTATTATGTCGCTTGCCATACCTGCGCTTCTTTTTATATGGTTTATTTTTACATTCTTATATGAAGGTAACAGCTATAGAAATTTACGCAATACCGATGCAGGCAGCCGGAAATATATTGAAAAGGTTCAGGAGCATCCTGTTCCGGCTATGAAAGAAGGAGAAAAGAATTGATACAAAGAATTACTATTCAGTTAAAAAAAATATTTATTAGCTGTCGCCAATGTGTGATGGCTAATTTTGTTTTAGAAAGAGACCAGCAATGAACAGGAAAGCATTACTTGCTTTAATGATAGCGATACTGCTGCCGACAATTGGCTACCTGTTGGCAGATTATTATAGCAAAAGAGATACACAAATGCCCGGCCGTTATTTTTATGACAGTGTATACGTATCGCAGAAAAGAGGCAAAACGGTTTACGATACCGCATGGCATCATGTAGATAACATTGAGCTTACCAACCAATTTGGAAAAAAAGTTTCCTTTGCAGATTTAAAAGGAAAAATTATTGTGCTGGATTTCTTTTTTACCCGTTGCCCTTCTGTTTGTCCACGACTTGCAAAGGCTATGAAAAAATTACAAAACTCATTTACAAATAATGATTCCATTGTACAATTCATTTCTATATCGGTCGATCCTGTTCATGATTCAGTTCCTGAATTAAGAAAATGGGCAGAAAAATTTAATGTGAATCCGGATAGCTGGTGGGTACTTACCGGTAATCGGGATAGTATTTACCATTTTGCTATTAATGAAATGAAAGCCAACATTGCCGATGTAACGGTCGACACTTCATTTGTACATACAGAAGATTTTTTTCTTCTCGATAAGCAAAGAGTTATAAGAGGATGGTATAACGGATTTGATTCAACAGCTCAAAAAAAATTAGTGAGAGATATTCCTTTACTGATGCTTGAAAAAGATCAGAAAAGAACTTTTGGACAATTTCTTAAAAGCCTTTTTGAAAATAGTTAGATGGTAATTTAAATTAGAATGAATAAATGGAAACAATAGTTAAGAATAAATTACCTGAGCCTGACTTACAACGAAATGATAAAAAAGCAAAAATATTAATCTGGACAGTTTCTATAATTGTATTTGCGGCTGTTGCCTTTTTAGCGGAAGTAAAATTGAATATTCATTTAAATTTTAACCCACATATTTTTGCTACATTAAATGCAATTATCAATTCAATCGTTGCTGTTTTATTAATCGCAGCCTTGCTTGCAGTAAAATCCGGGAATTTTTTTTTGCATAAAAAATTAATGCTTGCAGCAATTGTTCTTTCATTGCTTTTTTTGCTTTCTTATATCTGTCATCATTTATTAGCCGGTGATACTAAATATGGCGACCTCAATCATGATGGTATTTTAAGTGCAGATGAAAAAGTGCTGGCCGGAACTATGCGATACATTTATTATTTTATTCTTATAACTCATATTCCGCTCGCGGGAATTATTCTTCCTTTTATTTTATTTACTGCTTACAGGGCTTTAACGGCAGATTTCGGAAGGCATATGAAACTTGCAAGAATTACATGGCCTATTTGGTTTTATGTTGCAATAACCGGTGTTGCAGTTTATTTAATGATAAGACCTTATTATAATTAGCCATTGAGTAATTAAAACCCCTGCTTAGGTAATGAGAATTCCCCGGCTTTTGCCGCATACTGCGCCTTATACTTTTTATCCTTCTTAATACCCATGGCGCTGAGAACGCCGCTTACCTGGCTTTTTATCCAAAAATTGAAGACAAATTTTTCCTGGTCGCGCTCAAAATAAATTAGGGATGATTTGCTTTTTTTGGACGGTAGCACCAGGTTGGCCACCCAAGTTTTAAAAGAAGGTATGAGGCCTTGCTTAGAAGTATCTTTTTTGCTGTATATTTTTATTTTCAGGTCGTGGTATTGAAAATTCATCGTGCCATAGGCAGCATATTTATTTCCCTTCCAGGAGGAATAAAAGGTATCGGCCACGCCTTTTGTGATAGCTACTGCCGCCAATGGCTTGGAAAATTTAGAGAAGCTTGCAAGATTAAAATCAGATGCCTGAACTTCTGCGGAAAATCCTGATAACGAATCCTGACAAGATTCTGAATAAGTAAACTTTCTCAGGTCATTCCCAAGTAGCTTTATGGATGCGGCTATTTTTAAAGAATCATTTGCCTTGTGCTGATTACTGATGTTTACAATAGTACCGTTGATATCGGTTAAAGGAAGAGTACTCCATTTTTTTGTACCGACAGAAAATTCGTTGTAGGTAACATCAGCGTTCCTGAGCAATATTGTATCTACTTGCAAAGGCATTTTTATGTTATCGATAAGTTCGGTGGGCATAAGCTTTTTTATACCATGTTGAAAAGGTATGGTCTTATCTCTCGAAGTATTCAGATCAAGGCCATCAGCCGTTATCTTTTTAATGCGCAATATAGAATCGTCAGCGGAGTTGTTGAAAGTAATTCCGCTAAAAGTTAAGGAGGTTCCTTTTGTCAGTATGTAATCATTTTGCCATTTAGCTGAATCGAAATATTCTTTGCGATTCAGCTTTGGAGTGATATTGAATTGAGTAATACTAAAAGCTCTTCCGGATTGATCGAGCGAATAGCTTTTTACTGCGACAGTTACCTTTTTGCCTTCGTACGAAAAGCCTTCTCCTTTAAAGGTGGTTTTGGCAAGTAGCTTTTGCAGGGATAGCTTTTGACCGGGATTCAATTTAAAATTGTTATCATTAAATGCAATGTCAAATTTATTTACAGAAATCGATGAGCTGTCTTTTGCATAGTAAAGGTCTGTACCGTTAGTTCCAAAATTTATCGCAGAAGCAAGCGCTAATTTGTGTTCCGCATTTGTTACGGCGGAGCCGTTTGATAAATGCAGTTTTGAATTAGACAGATTCATATGCAGGGTTTCCCTGTTAAATGCAATTTTATCAAGGTTTACTTCAATATCCTTATACGCAAGTAGTTGGTTACTGTCTTTATAAGTTTGTACGCCGGTAGCTTTTATATTGAGCACAGTGTGGAAGGCAGCAGTATCTTTTTTCGTCGCTTTTGTGTATTCCACAGCAAGGTGTTTCAGGCTTGCATTTTGTAAAAGCAGCGCTACAGGTATCTTTGCCGTTTTAGAAACATGAGGGCTATCGGGTATGACAGGCGTTGAAAATAAATGTACACTGACATTGTCAGCGACAAGGTTTTGCAAAACAAGTTGAGAAAAATCGGTTGAACGTAAATCCATTTTTAAATCAATAGAAGGAGCACTTATTTTCGTTTTACCATGACCGTTATCCGATTCAACATACACCTGTTTAATTAATGTTTCTTTATTGGTATTAAAAGGAATGTCTTTTATACTAATGGTAGTGTTTTTACTTATTGACGAGATATTATAGAGATGCACTTTAGCATTGTCCCATACAAAGAAGTGGCTTATTGATTTTATATTTTCTATAATTAAATCATTGCCATAAAGATAAACAGTGCTTTTTGACGATTGCGTTTTGAACGATAATCTGTTTATCTGCAGTTTAGCTAAACGCAGTACCGGCAAATCTTTCGGAGCTTCCGGCTTCCGCGCAACGTCCGCTTTTGAGGTTGTATTAATTTTTAAATCGCCTATGCGCAAGTAGTCAATTTGTATGTCTTTTGTGTTTTTATAAACGTCCCAATCAAAATCTTCCCAGTAAATATCTTTTCCTTTCAGAGTAGTGCCGTTTTCTGTTGTTATCAGCAACTGATCGCCTAAACTGCTGCGGGTGGCGCTATCAAATTTGTAATTGGAAACTTTTACCTGTAAGTTTTTGGTAGATAAATTTAATACACCCATCCTAAACTCAGGAATAAATCGCTTACAAAGAGTTTGTTTAAGAGAAATGTAGCATTAAGATTTTGGGCACTGAGTTTTAAGGGTTTTAATCCTTCAATTTTATAGCTGGCACTTCCGTTGACAACAATGAAATTTTCTACATCCAGTAATTCCTTTATTTGATGAAGCGACCTGAAAAATAAAGCCATTTTTTCTTCACCCTTTACAGGTTTGTCTCTTGCCTGTGGAATGCCAGGTTTATTTTTATTGTAAACCAGGAAAGAGGGTTGTGTTAATTTTGCGCTTACGGCTTTAAACCTTTCATGCATTAATTCACTAAAATCTATATCCTGAAGTTGTAGCGCCGGTGCAGTAAAAGTTATGCCCCGCTTATATTTATCATATTCTGAAGGCAGGTATTCTACATTATTAAACACGGCATTTTTTCCCATTAATGTAAAATCCCTGATTCTTAATTTCGAAAGGCTGTCCGGGCTATAAATTTCAATATTTTTTAAATTTACTTTAATACTGTCAGTAGTTAGCCTCTTGTTATTTTCATTATCAATTACCAGGTTGTAGATAGTGGCATTGCTTTTATGCACTCCGTTACCAGATGTGTCAGAATAGCTGTTTTTTAAATAAAATTCACCATTGATTACATCTATAAATTTTATATTAATGAATTTAAAAAGCTCATGGGCTGCCTGTTCTTTAATTGCCGTATCTTTTGTGGCCTTTGTATTTCCCCCAGGTCCGATAATCGTTAGCACCGGATTTAAAGTAAACAGGGTATCAACTATTAATTCATCTTTTTGGTAAATTGTTGGAAAGTGTTTGGAATTAAAGAAAAATTTATCACCTTCTATAAGAACTTCAGCCGTGGAAGCAGTTGCTTTTTGACGGAACATAAATGAATCCAATTCTATGCGTTGCATATGGCTTAAGAAAATAAATTTGCTAAAGCTTACTTCGTGTATGCCATCAGGAAATACCCAATGTTGTCTACCTAATGAAACAGCGATGGTATCCGAACCAAGAATATGAAGATCGTTATTATCAACTTTTGTAAAATTAACCACCTTAATGCTGATGTGGTCGCCATGCAAAGGCGCAGGGCCGTTTACTTTAGCGTAGGTAAAGGAAAGGTCCTGTATGCTAAACAGGTGTGCATTGAAACGGGCTAATGTGTTTTCAAGCAGATTTAAAATATCAGCGGTTTGAAACGCTGCCTGGTCTTCAGATGTTACCGGAGCATCTTTATGTACATGAATATAGATGTTGGGTTCAGTAATAGCAAGACTATCAATAATGAGTTTCTTATTAAGAATTAAAGTTTTGAATGATGCTATAGAGAAATATAGGTTAGGGATAGTAACATCATAATGTTTATCAACATTTATGGTATCCCTGCAGATTAGATGCGCATTGGTGAGGGTAATTGTTTTCTGAAAAAGAGACAGGTTAGCCTTATCAGCCTTAAATTCATATTTGCCATTTGATTCTTTGTTAACTACATATTGAATGCTCTCTTTAAATTTATGAACAACCAGGTAATAAAGGATGCCGATACTACAGATGATAATCGTTAGCAGTATTATAGCGCCCCTTATAAATACTTTTTTATATTTGGACAAAGCGCTCATTACATTTTGTTAAATCAGCTTCTGCAAAATCAAAAATAAGAACATACGGAAAGGTAGGCTTAATAAATATATTTTTGTGATACGCCGCCAGTAGAGTATTATGAATAAAATGACCGCAACACATCAAGGGATTTTATTGAAACCATTTTGGTTTTGTTTTTATTATTGGCTTTGTTGATTGCTTTGTATGGTGTGTTACATATATTCTTTGGTATTCTTACTTTCGCACTTATTTTTTCGGTTTCATTGGCAAATTTTTTCGAGCGATTAGTTTCTTTTCTAAAGGGCAGACGCAAACTGTCGGCTTTCATTTATTCAATAATACTCGTTGAGGGTTGCTTGCTTTTACTTTTCTTTTAAATATGGTTGATACACTTTTTAAAGGAAAAGAATATTTTGCAAATCTCGGCGTGGAATATCCTATCAGGAATGCCGTTCATTTTATATTATGCATCATCGCTATTAAAGTAAAAAAGGATGGTTTCATGCACTGCTTGCCATTGCTTTTCTTCTTTATGGCGTTTCCTGGATCATGAGAAAATATTTCCTTCAAT
>CBIGQT010000081.1:0-8826 GCA_966191655.1 uncultured Ginsengibacter sp. | reverse complement strand
ATTTTGCTTTGGGCAATATCGAAAAAATTGAAATTTTAAAAGGCGCGCAATCTACTTTGTATGGCTCAGATGCTGTTGCAGGAGTTATCAATATCATCAGTAAAAAGGGTGAGAAAAAGCCTTTCAATCTTAATGTTGATCTTTCCGCGGGAAGCTACGAAACGTATAAGGGAAATATTTCTTTAAGCGGAACTAACCTGCCTACCGAACAGGCAGGCGGTAAAGGGCAGACGTATTTTCTTTCGTATAATAAAATATATAGTAAAGGATTTTCATCTGCTTATGATTCCACCGGAAAACAAAACTTTGATAAAGATGGTTTCAACCAGGATGTATTTCAATTAAATTACGGCTTAAAGGTCTCTAAGAAAACATCCTTTAGCGTCTTTGGTAAATACAATAACAACCATGCAGATATTGATGCAGGCGCATTTGCAGATGATAAAGATTATACGTATCATAATAACAATACAATTGCAGGAGCTTCTATCGAGTATAAATTAAACAACGGATTTATAAAATTGCAATACAATTATAATCGCTTCAATAGAAATTTTATTGACGACTCAACAGACATAGGCGGCTATTCAAATTATCAAAACGGAAAATATACCGGCACTTCCAATTTCGCTGAATTATATACAAGCCTTCATTTAAACAAACATATAGACTTACTTGCAGGAGCGGATTACAGGCAAAATAAAACTGATCAGATATACATTTATATACCTGATTATGGTTTTCCGGCATTGCCAATTTCAGGAGACAGTGCTCATACAAATCAATTCAGTGGTTATGCATCTGTGTTTTATAAATCAATTAAAGGATTCAATTTTGATGTAGGCGGAAGATGGAATCATCATAGCATTTATGGAAATAATTTCACCTATTCTGTCAATCCGTTTTATTTAATCAGTCATCATTATAAAGTATACGTTAATATTTCTTCCGGGTATAATGTACCATCACTCTATCAGCTGTATTCAGAGTATGGAAATAGAAATTTGAAACCACAAATAACTACCAGTTACGAAGCAGGTTTGCAATATTATAGTGATAAGGTTAATGCAAGAGCGACCGGTTTTATAAGAGATGGAAAAGATGTATTTCTTTTTTATACCGATCCAAACACTTACATAAGTAAATATATTAATGGGGATAAGCAACATGATTACGGAATAGAAACAGAAGCTACCATAATTTTCACACAGAAGTTTTCTGCAGTTTTTAATTATACTTATGTTGATGGAAAAATAACCACGCAAACTTCACCAGGCAAAGACACGTCATTTTTTAATTTATACAAGAGGCCTAAGAATGTTTTAAATCTTTCTTTAAATTATAATATTACCAAACAGCTTTACCTTTCCGCACATTTTAAAACGGTAAGCAAAGCTTATGAACCGCAGTACCAGGCTGCTCCTTATGAGTTAAATGGTTATTATACTTTAGACTTTTATGGGAAGTATAAATTCAATAATAAATTCGGCATTTTTGCTGATTTGCAAAACATCACCGCTCAAAATTATTTTGTAACAAGAGGTTTTACTACAAAAGGTTTTAATGTAAATGGTGGCGTGCAGATAAGATTCTAGAAATATTATTCACTTATGATTTTACCTCTTGCTGTTATCTACAGTACATTTGCAAAAAAAAAATTTGAATGGCCGATTTTGCCAACATATCAGGTAAGGAAACGCTAACAATAACATTCACGCTTTTCGCCGTAATTGATATTCTTGGTTCGATACCAATTTTAATTTCGCTGAAAGAAAAGATGGGCGGCACTATTCGTTCAACACAGGCAACAATTGCTTCGGGTGCCTTGATGCTTATTTTTTTATTTGTTGGCCAGCAATTGCTGAATATTTTAGGATTGGACAGTCAATCATTCGCGGTAGCAGGAAGTATTGTAATTTTCATTATTGGCCTTGAGATGGTATTAGGCCTCGATTTTTTTAAGCAGGATGATAACCCAAAAAGCGGTAGTGTAGTTCCCATTGCATTTCCATTGATTGCAGGCTCAGGAACACTTACTACGATCATGTCGCTAAAAGCGAATTATCATGACGTAAATATTTTAATTGGCATACTCATTAATTGTATTGTAATTTTTGTTGTATTAAAATCTTTGAAGTGGATTGAAAAAGCGCTTGGCCCAAATGGATTAATTGTGGTAAGAAAATTTTTTGGTGTTATTTTGCTTGCCATTGCGGTTAAAATATTCGGTAGTAATATTGCGCAGTTTGGAAAATAAAAAGTTCTTTCAACATCGTACATCACACATCCCACTTCGCAGATAAAAACGGCCTCGTAGTACAATGGATAGTATAAGAGTTTCCGAAGCTCCAGATACAGGTTCGATTCCTGTCGAGGCTACTTTAAGGTAAAATTAAAAAGAATCAAAAAGAACAAAAAATATTGCAACTTAATTCAGCCAATAGATACTCAAGAACAAAAGGACTTAATTAAATTATTCAATTTCTAAACTTTGGGTGTCCCAGTGCGCAAGTCAGGGAAAGTTCGACAGAGTGGAAGAAGGTATGACGATAACCGAGGGAATATGATTGATATTTTTTTATAGCAAACGACATATAATCAAGTCCCTTATAAATTAAGGGAGTTGTTTTTTTAAAAGTTTTCCAAAAAAGCTAAAGATCTGATCCCTGATTTTATTCAAAAAAGGGAACGCCGGGTATCGCATATTTCTTTAATCCTTCAACATTAAGCTCTACGCCAATTCCCGGTTTATCAGAAAGTACAAGAAATCCCTTTTCAATAAATGGCTTATCATATGTTATGATCTCTTTCCATTTAGGTTGAGTATCACTTAATGTTTGCCATTCAAGGATATGAAAGTTGGGCACCGATGCACACACATGCGCCGTAGCCATAGCTCCTAAAAATGAGCCCACCATGTGGGGTGAAAAAGGTGTATAATATAAATTGGCCAGGTTGGCGATACGCTGTCCTTCCCCCAGGCCGCCGCACTTCTGCAGATCGGGCATGATGATGTCTATTGCCGCTTCTGACAACAAACGGGTGTATCCATACCCGAGATAAAAATTTTCTCCGGCACATATTGGCGTACTCGTTTCCTGGGTAATCGTTTTATATACGTCTATATTATCAGCAGGTACCGGTTCTTCCAGCCACATAAGATTTAAAGGCTCCATCATTTTGGCTACTTTTCTCCCGGTTGGTGCATCATAGCGGCCGTGCATATCCACGCAAATGTCTATGTGCGGCCCCACAGCTTTGCGAACAGCTTCAATAGAATTATACATTCTTTCTAACTCAGCGTTACTCGCCGTCCAGTTGTACCGGTCAAATTTATTAGGGTCATTTGCTTCGTCAATATCAAACTTAACAGCAGTATAACCTCTGCCTACTGCATCTGTAGCAGCTTTTGCATAATCGCCTGGTGTGGGATTTCTTACAGTGTACAATTCTGTATCGCAATACACCCTTACCTTATCACGGAACTTGCCGCCTAATAACTGGTAAACCGGCAGCCCAAGTGCCTTACCGCATAGGTCCCATAAGGCCGCATCAAATGCTGATAACACTGCAACATACATCCCGGATTGGGCGCCCCCGAAGAAATTCCCTTTTCTCAATTCTTCAAAAATCCTGTTCGGGTTTAACGGGCTTCTTCCTGTTATTTGTCTTCCTATTCGCTGTACTAAATAATACGTTCCGCCGATTGCGTCTACCGCTTCACCGCTGCCCCATATATCCTGGTTGGTTAGAATTTTCACGAATAAGCCACCACCGGAATACGCACACTTTACACCGGTTATTTTTAAATCAGACGGTGCTGAAGATTTTGGCATCCTTTCCATAGCTTCCGTAATTCCATTTCCAAATGAAGATAAAGATGCAAAAGGTGCCATGGCAGCTGTTATGGCCGCCTTTGTTAGAAATGATCGTCTGGAATTTGACATAATGTGAGTTTTTAATTTTAATAAATTAATTGCTTTATCGTTTTACAACTGAACCACGGAGACATAAATTTTTTGAAATAATTACCAGGTTCTGTCTTTTAGATATTCCTGAATCTGTTCTTTACCTACCGGCAATTCATTGATATGATCGTTCAGCCACTTTGAAAAATCTCTTTCAATATCATCCGTCCAGCGGGCATCTATTTGCCCTGCTGTATATTTTCCTTCCCGTAAACGCTGGTGGCCAAACTGGTCGCGTAAACGCACAATCTCTGACGTCTTCACCACCTTTTCGGCCAATTGAGGTGGAATAAAAACAACTACACCCATTTTACCCAACACTACATCTCCGGGCATCACCGTTACGGTTCGTATGCGGGTAGGATGGTTGATTCCAACGATCATCGTCGTCAGGTCTTTGTTTGCCCCAAAACCGGGATTATGATAAGATGGATCGTAGCTTGTATAATAAGAAGTAAAGCCTCCTATTTCTCTTAGACCTTCCAGGTCTCTGATGGCACCGTCATAAACAATGCCATTTCCTGTCCGGGCATAGATGGCATTCCCTACGTTATCACCAATAGTTGGCCCGTTTCTTTTGGCGCCAAACTGATCGGCAACATAAACATCTCCCCTCGTCAGCATTTCGACGGCCCAAACATTTTGCGCTCTTCTTCCCTGTTTTTTTCCGAATGAATCAATGGCAGTCCATACATCGGGACGGCCCGGCATAAACGTCGCAGTGACGGCCCTTCCCACAAGTACGCTATCGGGATTGATGATTTGCCAGTCTTCTGCCACCTGGTATTTGTAACCGGCATTGCTCATTACGGCCCAGGCTTCTTCCACACTTACCGATTTCATTCTTCGTATAATATCATTCGGAACTTTCGGTCTTCCGTCAGGAAAACGTTCGCCTTTCCATTCCGGCGTTAAAGCAATTAATTCTTCCCTGCTTATCTGCACCTGCTGGCCTTGGGCAAATTGTACGACACCAGAAAATAAAATGGCTGTCAACAAAATTTTCATTTTTTTCATAACGCATTTTTTTGATGTACAGAGATGTATCCTTTTTCGATTTCAGATTTTTCTTCTTTTTCCGGCAACCGGTTGTGCCACCAGCTCGCCAGGGCAGAACCGGTGATGTTCATCAATGGCCCAAATACAGCGGCCGCTAAACCGACGGTTCCGATTTTTCCCATTTGCTTTGCAATACCGGAAGCCAGCCCTGCATTTTGCATACCTACCTCGATGGCAACGGTGCGGCAATCTCTTTCGGACAACTTAAATAACCTGCTTGTCCAATACCCCAATAAATAACCGAAACAATTATGAATGAGCCCAACCAGGATTAAGAGGAGTCCTATCTTCAGGAGATTATCTCTTCCGGCTGCTACAATGATGGTAACAATAGCTGCTATACTGAACATAGAAATGAAGGGCATGATATTATCAAGCCATTTGATTTTTCCAAACAACAGCCTGTTAAAAATTAGTCCGGCTCCAATGGGTATAATGATCATTTTGAAGATGTCCCACATCATACTTACAACGTTAATCTCTACCATGGCGCCGGCGAGCATCTTCATTAATAGCGGTGTAACAAATGGAGCCAGGAGTGTGGTTATGGAAGTGATGGTAATGGATAATGCCAGATTTGCTTTTGACAGGTAGGCCATCACGTTAGATGCCAGGCCGCTGGGAGAACATCCAATTAAAATAATACCGGCAGCTATTTCAGGCCCAAAGTTGGTAAGGTTTGCCAATGTAAACCCAAGTATGGGCATTATCGAAAACTGGCAGACGATACCAATCATCACACCTTTGGGAGCTTTAGCGATAGATGCAAAATCTTTAAGTCCCATAGAGCAGCCCATACCAAACATGAGCACCTGTATTAATGGAATGATCGAATCGCTCAACTTAAAATTTCCCCATTCTGTAAAATATTGCGGATGGAACATTGCCAGCGTTACCGAAGCAAAAATAATGGCGGTGAAAGACATTCCTTTAAGCAAAACATTGCCTCTGAATGCAAACGCTAAGCATATGAAAAATAAAGCGATCAACCATCCTGCTACATTTATTTGACCTGCTTTCCAGAAGATTATGGATAAAACAGCGCAAAGAGATGCAATCCCATAAAAAAATTTAGAATTAATGATCGTTATTTTTTTAAACATAATACAGAAAATAGTTATAGGCGCTTCACTTTACGATTGTTGCAGTGCAGCAATTTCAGCAAACTCATCGGCCAGTTTAGTACTTAATATTTCAAAGAGTTTGTAATATTTTAAATAGGATTTATGATTTTTTTTGTCAGGAGTTACCGTTTCTCCCAGTGAAACAGTTTTTACTGCTTCGTCAAGTGAACTATAAATACCCATCTGTGTGGCACTTATAAGGTAAGACCCATAACTCACACTGTGATAATCCGGCCGGAGGCGAACGGGTTTGTTATAAATATCTGCGACCATCTTAGCAAAAAAAGGCAGCGTTCCAAAACTTCCATTAATAGACAGACTGTCGAATGCACGATGTTCCTGGAGGGTTTTGCCAATACTGTAAATTTCATATAACAGGCCTTCAATAGTGGCCCTTAAAAAATGAGCTTTGGTATGTTTTATATTTATTCCGAAATAAACACCCCTTGCATTGGCATTCCATATGGGTGCACGCTCGCCCAATAAATACGGAAGAAATATTAAGCCATCTGATCCGGCTGCAATTTCCGACCCTTCATTAATCAACTCCAGCATACTGCTTTCAATGTCAAAAGGATTTTTAAAATCACCAAATTGCTTTGTAAACCATTCGAAGATGAGGCCACCATTATTTGTAGGGCCTCCGGATACATACCTTTTTTCTGTAAGCAAATAATTAAAGAAGCGTTGCCTGTCATCCTGTAAAACTTTATCTCCCATTACTCTCACCGCACCACTGTCTTCGACAGTAATGTTGGCCATCCCTTCGCCGTTTATTCCATCACCCAGAATAGCCATGCATCCATCGCTGGAGCCGACAAGTATGGTTGTGTCTGCGGATAAGCCTAATGAAGTTTGGTACGTCTTATTTAATTTTCCTGCAGAGGTAAAAACAGGCACCAGCTCCGGCAACATGGCGGTAGTAATGCCCGCAAATTTTAGCGCTGCCGTATCCCATTGAATTTTATGGATATCCAGCAAACCTGTAGCGGATGCCATACTATAATCGATCGTATATTCTCCCGTTAATTGCTGGAGTATATAACCTTTAAGCGATAAAAATTTGCTAACCTGGTTGAATATATCTTTTCGATTATTTTTAATCCAGGCAATTTTTGCTAATGGTGACATAGGATGCAGGGGCGTACCCGTTGTTTTGTATATCTTGTTACCCAGCGTTGAATTTTTTAATTGGGCTGCTTCTTTAATAGCCCGGTTATCTGCCCAGGTGATAGCATTGCCCATTGGATTTCCTTTTTTGTCTACCGCAAGCACGCTGTGCATCGAACCGCTGAAACAGATGGACAGCACCTTGTATTTTTGGGGATGAATTAAATCGTTTAGCAGGTTTTTGAGAACATGAAGCATCGTGATGAAGATTTGGTCAGGATCCTGTTCACTATAATCGGGTTCACTGTGAAAAGTGGGACAGTATCCTTTTAGTGAGCCGAGGATATTGCCGTTCAAATCAAATGCATATACTCTTACTGCATTGGTTCCAATCTCTATGGTGATAATACATTCCATGGTTAAGTAATTATGTCGTTTGTATAATGAGTTTTTCTATATTGGCTTGGCGTATAGCCGGTGAGTTTTTTAAAAGTGGTGGAAAAATGCTGTGATGAATAAAAGCCTACATCTAATGCTATATCTGTTAGACTTATGTCCGGATTCTTCAACAGTTTCATGGCTTCAGATATTCGAATATTAATAAGATAACTTACCGGAGAAAAACCCGAATAACTTTTCACTTTGTCATTGAATAAAGTAGTTCCCAATCCTACCATAGTAGCCATTTCGTCCACGGTCCATTGATGCGAAAGATTTTGTCTTAGCTCATTTTCCAATTTCATAAAAGTTGATGGAAAATCTCTTCCGGAAATAGACACGCAGGAAAATTTTCTCGCCATCTTGATTAATATCTCGTCAAGTAAATGATTTGTCCGCGCCTGGTAACCAATTTCCTGGTTAAATAATTCTGACTGAATAGATTTAAATATGGCTGCTGCTTCCGGGAATTTATGAATCACCGGGGATCTGGTAGTTTGCAATATTTCGCTAATCGTGCGAATTTCACGGTCTGATAAGCGGCTCCATGAACCCGTTACAAGTGCTCCCTTTTTGTTAGTATCTACCTTTATGTGGATCCAACAAAAAGCGCCAATTTCTAATACATTGTTTCTATTGCCAAATGTTGCCCCGGGCAAAATCATTGCCACATCACCCGGATATAAAATAAAATGCCGGCGATTTATAGTCCATTCAAATTTGCCATCTTGTACATAATATATTTTTAACCCATCATCCACGATATTAAGAAAACCATTCAGTCGAATAGCTGAATTCTTGATTACGCCTATTTCTGTAATATGTGGAAACAGGAGTAACTCCAAGGCCGTCTTTTGGTGAAGTAGAAATTGATTCATGTACAATTAAGACCAGATATATTGTAAGTCCTTTTCTGCAATCGTTAATGATATAAATTATTCTATAAAGAAAGGGAATTTATTTTAAGTGCATTTACAAAATCCAACGAAGTTATTTATTGGAAGTTTTTACTTTAACGTATTTCTACCTTAGTGTTGCTTTTCTAAACTCAGGGAGCTAAAAATAAACTCCCGTAATTATTTATTCACTAAAACGATTGCTTTATGAAGAAAAAACTACAACCGGCG
>CBIGQT010000080.1:0-8841 GCA_966191655.1 uncultured Ginsengibacter sp. | reverse complement strand
TTTTTATAGTAAGTTTCGATCTTAGTTTGCCTGCAAGTGTTACTTTAGCTACATCCGCTGTCATATTAATCAATAATGTTGTGGTGAAAATAATAATGCGCTCTTTTATAGTATGTGTCACAGCAATTGCTGTAGCTGCTGTGAGCCAGAAGGCAATTACTGCCGGGTTTAAGGTATTGAGCAAAAATCCCTGGATAGCAATTCTAACGTGATCACTTGCTTTTAAAGGAGGTAATGAAACATCTTCAGGATGCAAGGGGACCTTTTTAAAAAAAAGATAATAGACTCCCATTGCTATTAAAAAAAAACTTCCCGTAATACCAATGGGTTTTTTAAAATCAAGAAGACGTGTTACTAATTCTGAAAATACATTACTTAAGATTACCAATAAAAAATCACTAACCCAAACGCCTATAACAAAACTGAAGCCGCCTTCCCTTCCGTTATTGATACTTTGTTTTATAATTGTAAAAATTACAGGCCCAACAGAAATTACCAGTAACAGGCCCATTGCAAGACCTTTGAGTATTGCTTCAAGAACTTCTGCCATTTACCGGAGAAATATTTAATTTTTATAAAAGAAGGTTTATAAGACTATAATTAAAATTGCAACCTCTGTATACTGACGGTATAATTAATTAAAGGCGAAAATTAAACTTTTTCTCCTTTTAAAAACTTTTTCCAGTCTTCCAACATTTTTCCTTTCAGCACTCTTGGAAATTTATGTTGACCGCCAACCTTGCCCTTTGCTTTCATAAAATTCATAAAAGTTTGTTCACTCAACACATCTACAAAAATTTCTTTAAGAGCGTGTTTTCGTTCCACTTCGTAATCATCATTGAGCTCCTTAAGTTTTTCATCAATCATGATTTTTAACTTTTCCGAATTTACGTTATCATTAGTGGCGATAAACCAGTGATGTGCAAAAAAACTACCATAAGGCACACCTGCAACAGTAAATTCTCCAATTGATATATTAAGTTCTTCACTTACCAATTTAATGGCCTGGTTCATATTATCAACGCTCAGGTGTTCACCCACAAGACTTAAAAAATGTTTTGTGCGACCGGTAATAATAATTTCACTTTTCTCAATATCGACAAACTTAATAGTATCGCCAATCAGATAACGCCATGTGCCTGCATTAGTGCTTATAAGAATTGCATAATTTTTATTTTCTTCAACTTCATGAATCATTAATACTTCAGGATTAGCAACCATATTTCCTTCACTGTCAAAATTCTTATAGTCAAAAGGAACAAATTCAAAAAAGATATTGCTGTTAAGGGCTAACCTCATCCCTTTTGCCTCTTGCCTGTTTTGATAAGCTAAAAAGCCTTCACTGGCAAGATACGTTTCGATATAAGTAATTGGCTTACCTAATAATTTGTTGAATCCTCTTTTATAAGGTTCAAGCGCAACGCCGCCGTGTACGTAAAATGCAAGATTAGGCCATATCTCATGAATGTTTTTAAGATTGTAACGTTCTATTACTTTTTCCATACAAAGCTGAACCCAGGCAGGCACTCCCACTAAAAAGGCAATATCCCATTCAGGAGCTTTTTCAACTATTTCATCTAATTTTTTTGACCAATCGGTATTCCTGGCAATTTTTTTTCCGGGCTTATACATTCCCTGGAACCAGAATGGAATATTTTTGGCTTGTATTCCACTAAGATCACCCGCATAATACGTTGCAGATTTTTGTAAATGAGTGCTGCCACCGAGCATAAGCCATCCTTTACCCACTGAGGATTTTGGCACGTTAGTATAGGTTGCGAGGCTTATAAGCTGACGAATACTCGTTAAAGTATTGGCCCTGATTAATTCTTTGGTTATAGGAATATATTTACTTGACGAATCACTGGTTCCACTGCTTAAAGCAAAAAATTTTATAATGCCCGGCCAGCAAATATCCGGCTTACCATCAAGCGCCCGGTACCACCATTCATGAAAAATTTTACTATAATCGTAAGTAGGTACAATCCTCTGAAAGACCTTGCCGGGATGCCGGCTTAAAAGAATTTCATCAAAAAGATATTTTTGGCCGAATTCTGTGAACCGGGATTTCCTCAATAATTTAATAAGCACTTTCAATTGCTGTCTCTTGGGAGAACTCACAGGTATGTTCAGAGCTCTTGAAAGTGATTTTGGTAATTTGAATTCTATTAATGCCATTCAATTGGTGAGTTGAGACTTGCGACAAATTTAGTGAATACTACCTGCTAATGTAACATTAATTTACAAACGGCTCATCTCAGGCAAATATATTAAAAATCACCGCCTGATAAGTGAAAGTTGCCATTTGCTAAATGGAAGAAAATTATTCAAAAAAAATATAAAACTTAGCATTTGTAAAGAATCAATTAAATAAGTTTTAACTATCATAAATGAAATTTAATAATAATGGGTTTTCTTAGAATATAAAAAAGTGTGTGTAGTTTTTAATCAGGAGGCTCCCGGGGTATTTTACCGGGAGTTTTTTTATTTAACTAAAAATCATTTTTGTTTTTTGAAAGTGTTTTATTAAACCTTATATTTATTTTTTTTACAGGTATTTACAGGTAATTTTCTAAATAATTTATTCCGGTAAAAAAATTACAGTAATTTTATCGTAAATAAGGTTAACTTATCTTTACAGTTGGTTATTGTTTTTCTTTTTCCGGATATTGCCCTCAAATAAAAATTAAATTAGAATTCTTAATGTACAACCACATCTGGAAAAAATATCTGCCCATAATTAGGATATTAATGAAAAAATCTGTTTCAGGAGATCAGGTATTGGACCTTAATAGAGTGGATTTTGAGAGAGCAGGCACAGGTAGGAAAGCAGGATATAAATTTACCATTGAATTTACTGATGGAAAAGTTGGAAATGTAATCAGTGGTTCTGCGCTGGCCATGAACCTCGCAGCAGTGATGTTGGAAGATGATGGAGCAAAACAAATTATCAGTGAAAATAATTACGAAATAAGTCTCAATACAAAATTCCAGTTGTCTATCAAAAATGTAAATACAGAAGAAGCCACCAAATCTTCATCAAAAAAAAGAGGAAAGGAAAGCGCTGAGGAAGCGCCTGAATAGATTTTCCTTCCGGGGTTCCATTCGTTCCCGCGTTCATTACTAATTACGAAAAGTGATTCAATAAAGTGAACAAATTATTTTGAAAAAGGTTATAAGAGTATGAAACCGCGATCAAAGAAATATTATCAGATGAGGAAACAGGCTGGCGGCGAAAAGAAAGGCTCAGTAAGTGAAGCGGGATACAATGAAGAAAATGAGATAACTTCAAAACAGGCTCCTAAGAAAAACCCCGCTCCTTCAAAGTTAAAAGATGATCCTTCTTCAGACACTTTAAAACAACAAGGTAATATTTTCTCAAATAAATAAAAGCTTCCAGTACATTACTGCTTTACGGTATAATTTTTTCTTTCTTTAATTTCAACAAATGTCATGTTCATTTTTTAAAGAGATTATAAGTCTTTAAAGAAGCGTATAAAGTAAATTTAAAAATTATGAAAATTAAATCTTTGGGAGATCAGGGATTAGTTGCTTCTTCAATTGGCCTTGGCTGCATGGGCATGAGCGAATTCTATGGAGAAGCTATCGATGCAGAATCTGTTAAAACGATTGAAAGGGCTTTTGAATTAGGAATTACTTTTTTTGATACTGCAGATGTTTACGGGCCTTTTAAAAACGAAGTTCTTGTTGGTAAAGCGATTAAATCTTTTAGAAATGAAATTACACTGGCAACAAAATTTGGAATCATTCGCGATCCGGCAAATCCGCAATCACGGGGCATTAATGGTAAACCCGAATATGTAAAAAGCGCTTGCGAGGCAAGCTTGAAAAGATTAAATGTAGAAGTAATCGATTTATATTATTTACATCGTAAAGATCCTGATACGCCAATTGAGGATACGGTTGGTGCGATGGGAGAATTGGTGAAAGAAGGAAAAGTAAAAGCAATTGGTTTGAGTGAGGTAAACATTGAGACTTTATTAAAGGCTCACGAAGTATATCCAATTACCGCATTGCAATCCGAATACAGTTTATGGAGTCGCGAACCGGAAGAAGAAATAATTCCGGCGTGCAGGGAAATGAAAATTGCGTTTGTTGCCTATAGCCCTTTAGGCCGTGGATTTTTATCAGGGCAAATAAAAAAGTTTGATGATTTTGAGGAAGGCGATTACCGGAGAATGTCCCCTCGTTTCCAGGGAGAAAATTTTAGTAAAAACCTGGAACTTGTTCAAAGCCTCGAAAACATTGCAGTAAAAAAAGAGTGCACTCCATCTCAACTTGCACTGGCCTGGGTTTTAGCACAGGGTGATTTTATTTTTCCAATTCCGGGAACTAAAAGAGTAAAATATGTGGAAGAAAATATCGGTGCTACCGATATCATTTTATCACCTGAAGAATTAGATCAACTTAATAAAATATTTCCTGAAAATGTAGCAGCAGGATCACGTTATCCGGAAGCAATGATGAAAAGCGTAAATCGATAACCAAAATTTAATAGTATTTTTTATTATTGCTTATTAGTCGAAAATTTATATATGCCTGAAGGACCTTCAATAATAATTGTAAAAGAAGAAGTACAGCAGTTTAAAGGAAAGAAAATAATAAAAGTTGAAGGAAATAGTAAGCTGGATATTCAAAGATTAGCCGGAGAGAAAATAATTGATTTTAAAAGCTGGGGAAAGCATTTTTTAATATGTTTTAAAAACTTTACTGTTCGCATCCATTTTATGATGTTTGGAAGTTACCGGGTTAACCAACAAAGACAAACTGTTCCACGGTTAAGACTGGTATTTAAAAACGGAGAACTAAATTTTTATACCTGTTCCGTTAAGTTTATTGAGGAAAATATTGATGACGTTTATGACTGGAGTTCGGATGTTATGAATGATGCATGGAACGCAGAAGAGGCCAGGAAAAAATTAAAGCAGATTCCTGATGCTTTTGTCTGCGATGCCTTGCTTGATCAAAATATTTTTGCCGGCGTAGGAAATATTATTAAGAACGAAGTTTTATTTCGAATAAGCCTTCATCCGGAAAATAAAATTAAAGATATTCCTTCGGCAAAAATAAATGAGCTTATCAGGGAAGCCCGTAACTATAGTATTGATTTCCTTAAATGGAAAAAAGATTTTGTTTTAAAGAAGCATTGGCTGGTATATGCAAAAAAATATTGCCCCGATTCCAATATCCCGGTTGTAAAAAAATATTGTGGCAAAACAAAACGAAGAACTTTTTTCTGCGCCGATCGACAGATATTATACCCGATATTAAAGAGAAAAAAGTGATTAAATCATCCTCAGAAAGTCATTGATTGGCACAGCTGTTGTTCTCTTAAAAAAAATTTGAACAATGATTAGAAAATTAAAATCAGGAGAGTATCGGTTATATTCCAGAAAGACGGATCCTAAAACCAATAAAAGAAGAAACCTTGGAACGTTTAAAACGAGAGCTGCTGCTGAAAAACATGAACAGGAAATTCAATATTTTAAAAGGCACTAAGATTTATATATTGCTACAATTATAAGTTGGTCGCAGAAAAAGTATCTCCCTGGTTTATGTCACCGGTCTCATAACCTTTTTTAAACCAATACATTCTTTGGGCAGAAGTTCCATGCGTAAATGCATCGGGTGTTACGGTTCCCTGGGCTTCTTTTTGTAACCTGTCATCGCCGATAGCATTAGCGGCATTTAGCGCTTGTGCTATATCGTTAGGATCAATAACGTTTTTCATTTGCTGATCATAATGCGCCCAAACCCCCGCATAAAAATCTGCCTGCAGTTCCAGCTTCACAGAATATTTGTTGTACTCGGTTTCACTTAATTGTTGTTGCAGCCTTTGCATTTTTTGCGTTGTTCCCAAAAGATATTGAACATGGTGACCTACTTCATGTGCAACAACATAAGCCATTGCAAAATCGCCGGTTACATCAAACCTTTGATTTAATTCCTGAGCAAACGAAAGATCTATATACACATCCTGGTCAACCGGGCAATAGAATGGACCGCTTTGAGAACTTGCAGTTCCGCAACCTGAAGTAGTTGCATCACGAAAAAGAACCAGGGTTGGTTTTGTATAAGTTTTTCCCATGTCACCAAAAATCTTAGTCCACACATCTTCAGTATCTTTTAATACAACCTTTACAAAGGAAGCTTCCCTATCATCTGCGGCTTTTTGCTCAGCCGTCATTTCCTGCTGTTGAGGCTGCTGTTGTTGTAAGTCTTGTTGCAGTTGGTTCACATCTCCACCACCTAAAAGAAATTTTGCAAGTATAAAAATTACACCGATGATTCCTCCTCCAACAGCTACATGTCCTCCTGTAATGCCCCTGCGGTCATCTACGTTACCGCTTTCTTCTCTGCCCTGCCATTGCATAATTGATGATTTAAAAGTTAATAATAATTATGTGCCAAATTTATTGAAAATCTTTTTTAGTAAGCATTACCCCACACCCTTTATAAAGTATATTGTTGTATTTTATATATACCCTATACTGATATAAATAGTCGCTCATTCCATCGCTGCAAAACTGGGGTAAAATAATAACGCTCCACATTGTTGTATCTGCTTTAAGTTTATAAATGATACTATCTCTATTTATTAATGGTTTTTCAATCCGCGTAACTACAGGTTTTTTCCAACCTGCCATCTTAAATGAAATTGATTTTTCATAATTAATTTCAAGATTCCAGAAAGGTTCATTTCCAACTCCCGCAAAGTTTATTCCTTCTAAACGCTTTTTATTCCAAACAGGGTTATTCCGTGCTAGTGCTCTTTTAGTTAAAATGTAGTTTGATGAATTATTAACCGGAACACCATTAATGTTAGCGGCAAATAGTGTGTCTCCTTTTTTAATTAAATCTATAGCATTTTTATTGTTTTGGGTTAATTCAATTTTATGATTTCTCACGACCCATATTCCTTCACTTATTTTTGGAGGTTCATTTTTACTCCAGATCATTTGTTCTTCCTTAAAAGTTTTATCAGCATTAAATAAAATGGTTTGTTGTATTCCTTCACAATCTTTGCACGGAAATGTTCCCTGGTAAGCACCCAAAGGCAAGCTATCTGCAAATGTCGAATTCATTATAGAATCCTTTACAATAATAGTATCCTGGGTTTTAGCAGTATCTTTTAAAAAAACGATTTTTTTACTTTGAGAATCTTTACTATCGCAGGAAAAGAAAATTATAGCAATAACCGTGAGGATAACGATAAATTTCATTTGCTAAATTTTGTATGAAAATAGAATAAAAAAAATGATTTTTTAAGACCTTTAGTTTAGAAAGAATACTCTTGAAATCAGGAGGACGGTTTTATACAAAAAACTAAGTTATTTGCCAAAAAATACTAAATAAATTAGTGTTGATAACTTATAATGTCTATTTTTGCACAACTAATACCTTTACAAATAAATAAATTTCAATTCAAATTTTATGGCAAATACTGAAAAAAATACGGATAAAAATTCCGAGAAACTTAAAGCGCTAAGGCTTACGATTGATAAAATAGATAAGGATTTTGGAAAAGGAAGTGTGATGATGATGAATGAGCGTTCACAGGAGCCTCAGGCTGTAATTTCCACAGGTTCTATAGGGCTTGATGTTGCGTTAGGCATTGGCGGATTACCCAAGGGAAGAGTAGTTGAAATATATGGTCCGGAATCTTCCGGTAAAACCACCCTGGCAATTCATGTAATTGCGGAAGCGCAAAAAAAAGGTGGTATGTGTGCTATCATTGATGCTGAACATGCGTTCGATAGCGCTTATGCTAAGCGGTTAGGCGTAGACGTAGATAATCTTTTAATAAGCCAGCCTGATTATGGCGAACAGGGTTTGGAAATAGCAGATCGGTTAATACTTTCAGGGGCGTTGGATGTAGTGGTAATAGATTCTGTGGCTGCTCTTGTGCCCAAGGGCGAACTGGAAGGCGAAATGGGTGATAGCAAAATGGGCTTGCAGGCAAGGTTAATGAGCCAGGCTTTAAGAAAACTAACGGCTACCATAAGTAAAACGAATTGTTGCTGCATATTTATAAATCAATTGCGTGATAAAATTGGAATCGTATTTGGTAATCCTGAAACTACTACAGGTGGCAATGCCCTGAAATTTTATGCTTCCGTTCGGCTTGATATTCGGCGCATGGCACAAATAAAGGATGGCGATGAATCTATTGGAAACCGTGTAAAAGTAAAAGTGGTTAAAAATAAAGTAGCGCCTCCATTTCGCATTGCAGAGTTTGATATCATTTTTGGAAATGGCATTTCAAAAACAGGAGAAATTATAGATATGGGTGTTGAAATGAATATCATTCAAAAAAGCGGAAGCTGGTTTAGCTATGATACTACAAAACTTGGCCAGGGCCGGGATGCTGTAAAACAACTTCTTACGGATAACCCTGAACTTGCAGCAGAACTGGAAGGAAAAATAAGAACAAAAATTGCAGAGATGAATGCTGCATAATATTGAATGAATAATTTTTTTGGGAGCCATCTTTTAAGGGTGGCTTTTTTATTGCCATAGTTAAAATGCGGGGAAATTTTATTTGTTCAGGCAACGCTTTATTATTAAACTGCATTTATACTTTTATAAATCATTATAACATTGTTGATTTTTACATGGATACATCAGAACTGATTAAGGAAGCCAGGCAAGGAAGTGCTGCCGCACAGAAATACCTGTTTGATCAGTTATCAGGAAAGATGCTGATGATATGCAGGCGATATGTAAAAAGCCAGGAAGATTCGGAAGAGCTGATGCTCGATGGTTTTTATAAGTTCTTTAAAAAGCTATCTTCTTTTAGTTACCAGGGAGAAGCTGCAT
>CBIGQT010000079.1:0-8847 GCA_966191655.1 uncultured Ginsengibacter sp. | reverse complement strand
TATACCTGTTTCGGTTTCAACTGAGCTTTGTATAACTGTTGAATTTGTTTTTCCAGTTGTATTCACAAAGGTTTTGTTAGTTGTATTTTCAACAGCTTTATTGTTTGAATGTTTCAATTGACTGTCAAAATTTCTATTTACTAAAGCCGACGCCTGGTGTGATACAGCCGCAGTTTTAGTAGCTCCAGTCAAAAATGGATCAATAGTGGTTAAGGGTTTCTGCTGAGGCAATTGCGTTGCATTTAGATTGTCTTTTATTTCATTTTGTTTTATTTCAATCTTTTGTAAATCTTTTGTTCCGGAACCAGATTGGTTATAATAAACAATAAAGAACGAACCCATTAGTAGCCCTATAACAGGAAGAAGAAAATATCTTTTTTTCCTTTTCTTCTCAACTGGTAAATGTTTATCAAGCAACAATTCCATCTTGTCCCATGCATTTTCTTCATAGGCAGGATGATACTGGTCAGCTGCATCTTTAATCTTCTTATTTAATTTGTCATCCCACATTTTGCGATAGTAAAATTTGATTATCGTTCTTTAATATTTTTTGTAATTGTTGCCTTGCCTTAAAAAGATTTGATTTAGAGGTTCCCACTGCAATTCCTAATTGCTCCGAAATTTCTTCATGGCTGAAACCATCAATTATAAACAAGTTGATTACGGTGCGATATGCCGGAGAAAGTTGCCGGATGGCACGGATGATTTCATCGTAAGAAATCATATCAAAAGCATTTTCATCATCAGCCGGTAAATAAACAATTGATTTATCCAGTTCAGCGTTAAAATTATGTTTGTTATGCTTCCTGTTATGATCAATTGCAGTATAAATCATAATCTTTCTGATCCATCCCTTGAAAGAATTTATTTCATCGTCATATAAAGGTTTGTACCGATGGATCTCTTTAAAAATTTTTAGAAAGCTGTCATTAAAAATTTCTATAGAATCCTCTTTCCGTTTTGTATAACGGTCGCAAATGGCCATACCATAACTATAGAAAGAGTTATATAGTTTTTTTTGACTCTCCCGCTGATTCAGAGTACAGCCCCTGATTATTATATTCAATTCGTCTGCAGATATCAATTGCATTGGTTTCTACACTATAATCGAAAGTCAATTGTAATAAGTTGCCTCTGGTAAATTAAATTTTATTTTTAACTTTTGCGGTTTTTTTCTGTTTTTAATCAACCTGGCTTTGATTGTGGCGAAGAGTATCCCAATATTCCTTCCCATATCCAACCATCAATTCAGCGTTTGGAGAAATATCTTTTTTTGATTCAAGAAATACGCGGCAGCCCTCATTTACAAATTTGCAGTTATTCGATAACTTAACGCCATTCGGTGAACCTTTAGCATCGTTAGCATAGCGGGCAAAATTTTTTACATGCTTTGAAGAATCGATTACATGATAACGGTTAACATAATAAATATATGCATTAAGCCCATCATGATGATCTACATCTTTCCACGTACTGATCTTTCCTTTATATTCAGTAATACGGCTTCCCTTAGGGATGAATTTTTTCGTAAACAATCCTTTGCCGGCTCCGGATATTGTTGATTTCTTTACCAGGAGATTTTTTTCCATAAATGCCATTCGTTTGTGTGAATTTTAAGCTGAATAAAAAAGAATACAATTTAGAGTAACATGAAGAAACCCGCCTAAATATTTTTCAGGTAAGCTTTTTTTGAAAAATTTTCTTTCCTCCTATGTTTGGTAAAAACCCGGTTATTAGTCCTATTAAGGGAAGAAAGGCACAAACTTTATACACATAAAATATACTGGTATGATCTGCTAAAATTCCTAACACCGCAGAGCCAATGCCTCCCATTCCAAAAGCAAATCCAAAAAATAATCCTGAAACCATTCCTATTTTTCCCGGGATTAATTCCTGTGCGTAAACCAATATAGCGGAGAATGCAGATGAGAGAATAAAGCCAATGAAAACGGATAGAATGGTTGTCCAGAATAAATTAACGTGAGGCAGCAACAATGTAAAAGGCGCAACTCCCAAAATAGAAAACCATATTACATATTTTCTGCCGAAACGGTCGCCCAACGGGCCGCCAATAAATGTGCCTGCAGCAACAGCAGCTAAAAAAATAAAAAGATGTATCTGTGAATTTTGCACAGATAAGCCGAATTTATTAATAAGATAAAAAGTGTAATAACTGCTCATGCTGGCGAGATAAAAATATTTTGAAAAGATGAGCAACAATAAAATGATAACCGAAAAAATGATTTTCTTTTTTGAAAACACCTGTATGTTTTCAACGCTTTGATTAGCATGTTTTGATTTAATAAGATCTGTATTGTTTTTATACCATTTGCCAATTGTAATAAGAACGAAAATGGCAATTAATGCCAGCAATCCAAAATATAAAATGTGCGTTCTTCCATAAGGAACAACAATAATTGCAGCAAGCAACGGGCCTAATGCACTGCCTGCATTTCCGCCAACCTGGAAAATAGATTGTGCCAATCCTCGTTTGCCTCCCGAAGCCATGTATGCAACTTTAGAAGCTTCCGGATGAAAGATAAATGACCCAACTCCTATTAGCCCAACTGATAATAGTATAGTTCCAAAACTGTTAGCGAAAGACAAAAATATTAATCCGGCAAGAGTAAAGCTCATACCAATTGCCAAAGAAAAAGGTTTAGGGTTACGGTCAGTATAAAACCCAACAAAAGGTTGTAACAACGAAGCTGCTAATTGAAAAGTAAATGTTATAAGCCCAACCTGGGCAAAACTTAAACTAAATGTTTTTTTTACCACCGGGTAAATAGAAGGTATTAAAGATTGAATGGAATCATTCAATAAATGCGAAAAGCTAATACTAAGTAAAACTGGAAATATAGTTGCCTGGGTAATACTTGCAGCGGTTAAAGTTTTTTGGTTGGCCGGGGTATTCATATTCTTACAAATTCTTACAAACGGAAAAATAAACAGGTAAAAGATTGAGTAAATTGTCTAAGAAAAAGTTACGCCTTCTGCGAGAATCATATTAGTAGAAGCGGCGCTTTGCCTGATACTTTTTGCTTTAGCATATTCTGTTGAATTCCACCAGTCCCTTGCCTGGTCTGCATTTGGAAATTCAAGCATTACAAAGCGGCCGGGTTTCCAATCGCCTTCTAATGTTTCAGTAGCGCCTCCGCGAACAATAAATTTTCCCTGATATGCTGCGATTGAAGCGGGAGTTAGTTTCTTATATTCCTCGTACATTTCAGCATTATTAATTTTTACATCTACAATAACGTAAGCAGCCATATACTTTTTTTTATTTTATGAAATTGAATTTAATTTTTCAAATTTACATACTGATTTTTTATCCTGAGTGAAATAGGATGTCAAAGAAATAATTAAGTGTATAAAACAATTTCAAATTGATATAAGCAATAAATTAGTTTGAAATTGGTTTTCTTCAGAAATAAAAAAATAATTCATATGGTTTTTATATCTGCAACAAGGCTTCGCGTAAAATCAATTATATATCTTATAAACTTTATAAGAGCAAATGAAGCATCCGTAAAACAATTGAATATAACCGAAGGATTTTTGGGTGGCAAAGAATTAATAGATAAAGGATTAATATTTTGGACTCTAACGATGTGGCAGGATGAACTTAATATGAAATATTTTAGGAATTCTTTGCCACATAAAAGAGCGATGCAAAAATTGCCATTTTGGTGTAATGAAGCATCCTATATGCATTGGATGCAGAAAGAAGATTTGCTTCCGGGCTGGAAAACCATCCATAAAAAAATGATACTGGAAGGAAGAATTACCAAAGTGAGAAATCCATCGGAAAGCCAACTCTCCAAAAATTATCCTGAAATTAAATGGAGTAAATTAGAAAGAAATTTTAAGCCGTATAAGAGTGAATAAAAAATTACCAGATATATTCTATCAGAAAAAAATATTGATAATTTTTACAAACCTGAATAGTAGTCATATCCCCGCTCATACCAATAATCAGGCGGCCGAACGTTACTGAATGATATGGTGCCAATTCTCTTAAGATGTTTAATACCATATTTAACGGGAATGATTAGACGAAGTGGATAACCCTGGTTCATAGGCAATGGTTTACCATTCATTTCATAGCATAGAATTGTCTGAGGATGCATAATGCTTGGCATATCTATTCCCACATAATATTTTTTATCGGGAGTGGCCAGTCCAACATAATTCATTTGCGTTTGTGCGTCAAGGTTATATTTAGCGCCAAAGTCACCGAATTTAACGCCACCCCAATAGGTAACCTGGCTCCACCCTTCTATACATTTAAAGTCGAAAATAATTTCAGTTTTAGGTAAAGCTTTTATTTCATCAAGTGTAACAAATAAAGTATCACCTGGCTTACGGATTACCTGCAGTTTCCATGTTGATGGGTCAAAATCGTTAGCCATGCCCACATTGCCATTTACTCTTACGTTCTTTACGGCAGCAGAAGCTGGATATGATTTGGCAAGATGATTATCACTTAAAAAATTAGAAAAAGCTTTTTCGTTTGTATTTAAAACAGTGCGTAATGGTTTGGGAACACCTGCGACATTTGGTTGTTGGTGCAGTTTTTTCCAGGTAAAAACTGCACCAACAAATAATAAAATAAAAACTATAAAAGAAATAATAGTTTTATTTCTAAGTTTTTTTTCTGAAATAAGTATCTCCTCTTTATATTCCATTTATATTTTTATTTACCTGCTTCTTCCTGATTTTCAGAGTTATCATTTTCTGCAGAATGATCATCATTAAAACCCCCTGCGGAATCTGGTTCACCGGCTTTTTCAACCTGGTTATTCTCTTCCAAAATTACGTTATCGGCAGGAGCATCATTTGGTATTGTTTCAGATTTAGCAATTTTCATAACAGGCGGTATCGCTTCATGCCTATCTTCCCCACTGCTAATGATTGCAGGTTTCAAAATATTGTTTGCAATAGGCAACACATCAAGCCCTGTTACCATACTTCTGAAATTATTCCACCCGGCAAGTATTACCTGCACAATATGAACTACAAAAAATAAAGTAAAGAGTATGGTTAAAATAAAATGCTCGGCCCTTGCCCATTCATATCCTCCTAAGAGAGAACACAACGTATGAAACTGGATTGGTTTATAAATTGAAAGCCCTGTGAGTAATGAACCGATTCCCATAACTATTACACCGGTGTATGCTATACGTTGAGCAGCGTTATATTTCTTTTGAGGAGGCGCGGCTTTTCTTATGTGCAAGTCATGCAATACAACAAGAAAAGATTCTTTCAAAGATTTTTTATTTGGAAAAATCAATCGCCATTCACCGGAAAAAATAAGATACAGCACATAGATAAAACCATTAATAGCAAATAACCACATGAAAACAAAATGCAGGCTCATACCCTCTGCCAGCCTGAAAGGAATGTGTAATGCTTTGTAAAATGAATCGGGAAAAAATTTTAAGATTGTTTTATTCCCCCAGCCAACCTTGTAAACATCGTTTGCCCAATAAATCAACATTCCGCTCCATATCATTATGGCAATTACAGGAAAATTTATCCAATGAAACCATCTAATGGCAAGCGGATGTTTCTTAATTACTTTTTTCATTACGCCAAATTATCAATTTTTTGGGGGATTGTATTTTAAAAATATTATAAAGAAAAAAGCTTTGCATCCATTGCAACACTTGCCTGTAATGCATTCGGGTTTATTGTAACTTTGTTATTAATTACGAACTAATAGTTTCTGCGGTTGCGTAATTTTTAGATTATATTTTTAATAATTGGGTACATCTATGGGCGTATGGCGACAAATACAAGAATACCTCTGGATCAAAAAAAGAGATCCCAATGCTCCTCATACAAGATGGATCGGATATATGCATGGCATGAACCGGCTTTCCATTCTCCTGTTTTTACTGGCGCTGATTATTATGATCATCAGGTGGATTAGAGGATAAAACTTAATACATTTATCCAATATTAAATTTCCAACTCAAAGTTGCTGTACAGAAGTATAAATTTTTTAAGTAATGAAGGAAGAAGAAATACATGAAGATAATGAAGAGCTTTTTGAAAGACTGACTGTTATTTGTTCATTGGGACAGGAACCTTTAAGGATAGACAAATTTTTAATGAACCGCGTCGAAGGTGCTACCAGAAATAAAATTCAGCAGGCAATAGAAGCAGAAAGAGTTTTGGTAAACGAACATCCGATAAAATCAAATTATAAAGTAAGGCCGAATGATAAGATAATAATTTATGACACTTATCTTCCTGAAAGCTCAGAAATTATTCCTGAAAATATCCCTTTTAAAATTGTATATGAAGACGAAGATATAATGGTGGTTGATAAAGAACCCGGTATGGTAGTACATCCGGGGAGCGGTAATCCGGGCGGGACTTTAGTGAATGCTGTTGCATGGCATTTAAAACAAAAAAATCCAAATATCAGTGAAACAGAACTTGCACGTTTCGGGTTGGTTCACCGCATTGATAAAAATACTTCAGGTCTTTTGGTAATGGCAAAAACACCTAAGGCGATGACACATCTCGCCAAACAATTTTTTGATCACACCGTACATCGCAGGTATGTTGCATTGGTTTGGGGAGATTTTGAAGAATCTGAAGGAACAATCAATGCTCACGTAGGGCGTCATCAAAGATTTAGAAAATTATTTACAACTTATCCTGATGGCGAGCATGGCAAAGAAGCTATTACCCATTATAAAGTTTTAGAGAAATTTAATTATGTAACACTGGTGGAATGCAGATTAGAAACCGGCCGCACGCACCAGATACGGGTTCACATGCAAATGATTGGTCATCCTCTTTTTAATGATGAAACTTATGGCGGTGACAGAATTGTAAAAGGAACCATATTTACGAAATACAAACAATTTGTAGAGAACTGTTTTGAAATTTGTCCGCGACATGCTTTGCATGCACAACAGTTAGGCTTCCTTCACCCTGTAACAAAAAAAGAAATGTTTTTTGAAAGTGAATTACCGGAAGACATGAAAGCAGTTATTGAAAAGTGGAGGAAATATAGTGTGAATAGAAAATAACTAAATCAAGTATACTTATAATTACTCTACTCCTGCACTTTACCGTTTACTTTAAACTATTTATTGTATCATAAAAAAATCCTTTGTGAATAATGATATAAGGATAGTCCTTTTGTTACCTTAAATTAAATCATTATTTTAGAAGGTTAATATCTTTCATACCTATTCATGATTCGTACATATGCAACTATGAAATCTTATATAAACAACTGAACTATGAGAAAGCCTTTTTTAATTTTATCTCCCTTAATATTATTGTTATTGGCTTTGTTATTAATTACATGCGCTAAGGAATATAGTTATGAAGGCGGCCCGTTAGCCAATTACACAATTGAAGGCTCACCCACTGAATGTGCGCCTGTAATAGTTTCAGGAAATTATGTTGCAGGTGTAGCTGCTAACTCCGGCAACTATATACAGGTAACCGTTGATGTAACACTTCCAGGAACTTATAATATTTTCACAATACCTGTTGATGGCATTTCATTTTCTTCAACAGGAAATTTTATTGACACAGGCAAACAGGTTGTTACACTTGGCTGCATTGGTACGCCCGGTTCAGTTGGCAGTTTTGAAGTAAAAATACCTGGAGATAATGGTTGTTATTTTACACTTAATGTAAAAGACCAGGCTCCGTCAAGTTATGTTTTATCCGGATATCCTAACGATTGTGAAAATCCTGACATTAGTGGCAGATATACCCAGGATAAAGATCTTTCTCCGGATGATACGGTAGTGCTGCAAGTGAATGTAACGACACCCGGAACTTATAATATAAAGACGGATGTAGTTAATGGAATCAGTTTTTCTGCGGCAGGCTTTTTCTCTGCAACGGGCAATCAAAGTGTTACTCTTACATGCACCGGTAAACCCGATACACCTGGCAGGGCTTTTTTTAATGTACAGGCAGATTCCTCGCAATGCAGTTTTAGTATTCCCATAGAAACCGCTTTCCCGCAAGCCACCTATGTTTTACAATCAGGAACTTCAAACAATATGAATTCCTGTTCTCCCCAAACGACACAAGGCGATTACGTTTCCGGTACTCCCCTTAATAACAATAATACCGTTTCCATTACAGCATACGCAACGGTAGCGGGCACTTATTCAATTTATACAACTAAAGTAAATGGTATGGTGTTTGGGAGTTCCGGCACTTTTGCTACAATTGGCTATCAAACTGTAATATTATCCGGAATTGGTACTCCGACTGCATCCGGGACATTTGCATTCGTCCCCACTATAATTGGGCCGGCCCCACTAGGTGGACAGTCATGCGGTTTTAATATAATAGTTCAATAGAAATTTTCCTGGCAAAAGCAATTGACTTATAATGTTAAACTAATGTTTATATAAGCTCAGCGTTCCGAACCTGGTTTTCATTCTTCACACTGGAATTTAAAATTTATATAAACTTTTATCAAAAACAATTTCATGCATTAATATTGAATAACTTTAAGGAAAAGAGTTGACATGCAAAATAAAATGACAGGATTGTTTTTTATGTTCGTTACGTTATTTTCATTGCAGGGGTTTTCTCAAAACACTGATAAATCAGAGCATCCTTTATTGGATAAATATTATCCCCAGGCACAAAAACCGAACACTGATACCAATAAAGCTATTACAACACAAATAAAACCGGCAACCCAAACAAAACCTGTTTCTGCTAATTCAACTTTATCTTCCCAAACAAACAAGCCTGCCGTAATACCAACGGCCTTACCGGAAGTTCCCCCAACAACTACAACAGTTGGTGCATTAACAACTACTTCTGCTGCTACAACTTCACCAGATG
>CBIGQT010000078.1:0-8855 GCA_966191655.1 uncultured Ginsengibacter sp. | reverse complement strand
TTTTGGTCAAAATCGGGTTGAATGGGAAGGCTTACGGAGGAGGTTAAAGTGCGTTAAGTAAAGGAGGCAGCCGGTTTTAATTTGGCTCCGGAATTTTTTTTAGGAAGAAAAACGGTAATAGGAAAGAGATTTTTATCTGCTACTACACCAATTGCATTTTCAATTCCCGAACCTAGAATCAGTTTAGGTTTATCAACAGTTCCCGGATCAAAAACACCATGGTACATATTTTTGGGAACGCCTGAAACTTCCGGATAATTCGCATCCACTCCTTTCAGCAGAACTACTGTTTGATTGTCGCCATTTTGTAATAGTGCTTTTTCTTCGGCAATTATCGAAACACCTTTTACACCGTTAAGCTGGTGTATTGTTTTTAATTGTTCCGGTGTAAGAGTAATTGTTTTTCCTTTGGTCGGAAACACTTTTAAATCAGAATAAAAATTAGAATAGAGAGATTGAACCAATCCTTCAAAACCATTGAAAACGCTTAGCACCAAAACCTGACACATTGTTGAAAATGCGATAACACCTGCAGTTACCCAGGATATTATATTAATAGCATTCGTACTTTTTTTTGCTTTAAAATATCGCCACGCAAATTTTAAATACATTCAGAAGGGTTAATTGGTTAATTGCATGGATTATTAATTTGTCAGTTGCCTATTGCTTATTACTATCGTCATTACTCTTATCTTCCTTTTTAATTTCATCCAGCAATTTTTCAATTTTAAAAACATAATCAAGCGTATCATCAATATAGAAGGTAAACTGAGGTATGCTTCTTAACTGGTGGCGGACTCTTCTGCCTAATTCCCCCCTTATTTCGCTACTTCTTTCTTTTATTTTTTCCAAAGCTGCTTCGTTGTCATTCACCTGGAAAAAACTAAGATAAACCCTTGCTTCAAAAAGATCGGGCGTAATTTTTACAGAAGCAATTGATACCATCCCACCTTCAATCATATTAAGACCCATTCTTAAAAATATTTCATTGAGTTCTTTTGTAATAACACCTGCAACCTGCTTTTGTCTTTTTCCTTCTGTCATTTTATATAGTTATAAATCTTTGTAAAATTAGTTACTTTGCCCCTATTTAGTCATTTCAAAATATTTGATGAAGAGTTTACGTGTTATTTTCCGTTATGTATCAAAGTATCCTAAATTAGTTTTTGCCTACTTCAGCTTTAATGTACTTTCTAATTTATTTTCCGTAATCTCCCTGGGGCTTTTAAGTCCATTTCTGTTACTTATTTTTAAAAAAAACGATACACTTTCATCTATTACTAACGGCTCAGGTTTTTTTTTTTATTTTTACCCGATAAATATATTAAAAGAAAAACTGTATGACATAATAAAATCACCCAATGGTGAAATAAAAGCGCTTGCAGTTATTTGCGTTTTAGTTTTGATTGCCGTTATTCTTAAAAATGTTTTTTTATACCTGTCTGTCTATTTTATAACTCCCATAAAAAATGGAGTTATAAATGATATGCGTATTAAAATGTTTAAAAAGATTCTTGAATTGCCCATTGGTTATTTTAACGATCAAAAAAAAGGCGATATCATGAGTCGCTTAACCAATGATCTTGTTGATGTGGAAACTTCTGTTGTTAACTTATTAGAAACGCTGTTCCGGGAGCCGGTTGCCATACTTTTGTTTTTTATTTACATGATAATATTAAGCCCGCAGCTTACACTTTTCCTTGTTCTTTTTTTGCCCCTTTCCGGATTGCTAATTGGAAGAGTAGGACGTTCGCTTAAAAAACAAAGTGCCAGGGTACAGGAAAAACTTGGCGTCATACTTTCCACTATTGATGAGACATTAGGTGGCATCCGGGTTATAAAGGCTTTCAATGCTGAAAAAAAGCAATTCAATAAATTAGCGACCCAGAATAATGAATTATTTATTATAAAAAACCGGGCTAATCGTAAACGTGATTCGGCTTCACCGGTAAGCGAAGTGCTTGGCGTTTTTGCAATTGTTTGCGTGTTGTGGTTTGGAGGAAGATTGGTATTAAAAAATTCCTTCCTTGATCCAGGCGATTTTATTACCTATATCGTTATTTTTTCACAGTTGATACAGCCATTGAAAGCTTTATCATCTGCGTCGTATAATATAAGAAAAGGCTCCGCAAGTATTGAACGTATTGAACATCTTATCGATGAAGATATTTCCATAAAGGAAATAGAGAATCCGATAACGATGAAGGAATTTAAAAATAATATCGAATTTAAAAATGTATCATTTTATTATGAAGATAAAGTTATACTGGAAGATATAAATCTAACAATTGAAAAAGGGAGAAGTGTAGCCATCGTGGGTTCGTCCGGAGCCGGTAAAAGCACGTTAGTTGATTTAATTCCCCGCTTTCATGATGTAAGCAAAGGTGAGTTGCTGATTGACGGGATCAATATTAAAAACTATTCCCTGCGGTCTATTCGTAATCATATGGGAATTGTGACACAAGAGGCCATTTTATTTAATGATACTATTGCCAATAATATTGCCCTGGGGATGGATGAGGCAATTCCAGAGCAGATTGAAAATGCCGCTAAAATTGCGAATGCTGATAACTTTATTTTGCAAAAAGAAAATGGCTATGAAACTAATATTGGCGAACGGGGAAATAGATTAAGCGGAGGCGAAAAACAAAGAGCCACTATTGCGAGAGCTGTATTGAGAAATCCATCTATTTTAATTTTGGATGAAGCCACTTCATCATTAGATACAGAAAGTGAAAGATTAGTACAGGATGCCATCAATAACCTGATGAGTAATCGCACAAGTATTGTTATTGCACACCGGTTAAGCACGGTTCGCCATGCTGATGAAATTATTGTTTTAAGCAAAGGTAAAATTGTAGAAAGAGGCACACATAATATTCTTATGAAAGTAGCCGACGGATTTTATAAAAGATTAGTGAATATGCAGCAGGTAAAATAAATACGGATTATGCTTTCAGGAAATTTTCCTGTATTAACCCAACATAATTTCCAAAAGGATCTTCAATCACAGCAACATATACATCATCACCTACCTGTTGAATTGCATTAATAACTTTTGCATCATTTTTTCTTAAATTATCTACGGCTTCTTCTATATTATCTACCAACCAGCAGGCAACTGAATGTTCCCCTGTTGTTACGTTATTTAAATCCGGATCAAGCCCTAACTCACATCCATAAACCTTAAAACCTACATAAAAATTTCATCGAAATAAGGAGAAATGCCGGTTACTTTTTTACACCAGTCTCTTGCTTTTTCAATATCATTCACATGGTACACAACGGTTCCTAATTTTCTAAACATTCTTCAATTTAAAAAATTTCCGGCAAAAAAAAGGAACGATTTTGTCGCTCCTTTTTTATAAAATATTTGGTTTAATTATTTTGCGATTCCCATTTTTGCTTCAATAGATAAAGTAGCATGAGGTACTGCCCTTAATCTTGCCTTATCGATGAGTTTGCCGGTAACTCTGCATATACCATAGGTTTTATTTTCAATACGCATCATGGCCTTTTCAAGATGATCAATAAAGGTTATTTGGCGGCTTGCCATTTGGCTTAGCTGCTCTCTTTCCATGCTGAGACTTCCATCTTCCATAGTCATATACCTGTTATCGGTATCATCTCCTCCCATTTCATCTTTACGGGTAATAAGGCCTTGTAAATAACCCAATTCTTTTTTAGCTGTTTCCAGCTTCCTTGTAATAAGTTCTCTGAATTCATGCAATTCGCTGTCACTATAACGCATTGAAGGGCCATTGTTCTCTTCAGGAGCCTGGTCCAAAACTGATTTTATAAATTGAGGTTCGTATTTACGCGACTTTTCTGTATTTGTTTTGGGCATTACAAAGGGTTTTTCCGGTTTTTTTGATACCAGATTTTTAGCAGCATTTTTTAATGCTTTTTTAAGTTCTTTTTTATGATCATTTATATTAACAACAGGTGCTTTCGCATTTGCTTTTTCAACTGGCTTCTGAGAAGCAATTTTTGTTTTGCTTATACTGGTTGATAGTTTTTTCTGGGGAGCCACAATCTTTTTAGACGCGGCTGCTGTTTTTTTTGTCTGGGCTCCAGATTTCTTTACGACGATTTTATTAGTCAATTTTTTTTGGGCTGCTTTTTTTGCAGTTGGCTTAGCAGCTTTTTTAGCCAGTGAAGGTTTAATAATAGGTTTAGCTGATTTCTTACCTGAAGCTACCACTTTTGCAATTGGCTTCTTAGCAACAACAGTTTTTTTAACTAATTGTTTTTTACCCGGCGATTTTTTTGTAGCGATGACTTTTTTTACAGACACTTTTGGAGCTGGTGATTTTTTTACAACGGATGTTGTCTTTTTTTTCTGAGTAGCCATACTTACTTTCCTTTTTTTGTTACTGTTACTTTTAAAGAGTGATTGTTAACATCAATTGTGATGCCATCGGTTAATTTTGGAACAAATTCAAGCGTATCTGCCAAAATTTCGGCGCAAATATAGTCATTAAATTCAGTAATTGGAATTCTTGCCGCTGCATCATCGAGAAGATTTACAACAATTTTGTCAGTTAATTCAAAATTGCTCTCTTTTCTCAAGTTTTGAATTCTATTAATGAATTCTCGTGCAAAACCTTCGTTTTTCAGATTTTCTGTCAGTATAATATCCAAAGCTACTGTCAAATTGCCCTTTACAGCAACTTCAAAACCCGGAATTTCATTAGTTGAAATTTCTATATCTTCTGGTGTAAGGTGAATAGGATTCTCGTTTTTTTGTTCGTAATCAGCATTTAAAATAAAATTTCCTTCCTGAATTTTATCGATTTCTACGTCTCCAAGTTGTTGAATTCTTTCAGCAGCCAATTTCATTTTTGAACCGAGCCTTTTTCCAAGAGTTTTAAAATTGGCTTTAGCTTTCTTTTTGATGAAATTATTGTTTGCCTGTAAAAGCTCAATTTCCTTAATATTGGTTTCAGATTTAATAATGTCTTCTACAAGCTTTACCTTTTTGGCAAATGAATCGTCAATTGCAGGAATAATTACTTTTTGAAGGGGTTGCCTTACTTTAATTCCTATTTGCCCATCTGACAGGTTTACTTTTTTGCGAAGTGAGAGAATTAAAGAAGAAATATCCTGAGCTAATTGCATTCGTTCTTCAAGCTCTTTATCAATAACACCAGCATCAACCTTTGGAAAATCGCTGTGGTGAACAGAGGTTAAAGAAAATTGTGTCGTTATGTTATTAAGATTTGTGAAAAGCCAATCTGCAAAAAATGGCGCAATTGGAGCAATAAGCCTGCTTATATTTTGCAGGCATTCGTAAAGTGTTTGATAAGCGCATAATTTGTCGTGTTCATATTCTCCCCCGCCTGCCTTTCCCGCATCTCCCTTTTGGCGGGCAGGTTTCCAAAACCGTCGGCGTGATAATCTTACATACCAGTTACTCAGATGTTCATCAAGAAAATATTCTATTGCTCTTCCAGCTTGTGTAGGCTCATAATCATCTAAGCTTTTAGTTACAACTTCGATAAGTGAATTCAAAGAAGAGATAATCCATTGATCAATTTCAGGGCGTTCTTTTATGGGTATAAATTTTTCTTCAAAAACAAATCCATCCACATTGGCATACAATGCAAAAAACTGGTAAGTATTATAAAGTGTTCCAAAAAATTTACGCTGAACTTCTTTTATACCTTCCAAATCAAATTTCAAACTATCCCATGGTGAAGCATTTGTGATAAGATACCATCTTGTGGCATCTGCGCCGAATATTTCAAGCGTTTCAAAGGGGTCTACAATATTTCCAAGGCGTTTACTCATTTTAACACCATTCTTGTCAAGCACTAAACCATTACTCACAACCGTTTTATAAGCAACGCTGTCAAATAACAAAGCGCCTAATACATGCAACGTATAAAACCATCCCCTCGTTTGATCTACGCCTTCGGCAATAAAATCGGCAGGAAAATTATTTTCAAATTCTTTTTTATTTTCAAACGGAAAGTGCCACTGGGCGTAAGGCATAGCTCCGCTATCGAACCATACATCGATTAGGTCGGAAATTCTCCTCATCGATTTTCCTTTTTGTGAAACAAGAATTATTTCATCAACAAAAGGTTTGTGAAGGTCTGCAGTAAGTTTCTGTATATAATCATCTATCGTTTCTTTTTCGGAAATCTTCGTATAACCGGCATTAATAGACGCTTTTATTTCCCGCTTCAATTCTTCAATCGAACCGATACATTTTTCTTCTTCTCCGTCTTCGGTTCTCCAAACAGGAAGTGGAGTTCCCCAGAAACGGCTGCGACTTAAGTTCCAGTCTACCATATTCTCAAGCCAGTTGCCAAATCTTCCGGTTCCGGTGGAGGCAGGCTTCCAGTTAATGGTATTATTTAACTCAATCATCCGCTCTTTTGCCGCTGTTGTTTTTATAAACCAGGCATCAAGCGGATAATAAATTATAGGTTTATCAGTGCGCCAGCAATGCGGATAATTGTGCTCATACTTCTCGACCTTAAATGCCCGGTTTTCTTTTTTTAATTTAACTGATATATCAACATTTACATCGGTATAATGAGGATCATCTTTATAATTTTTTACAAAGCGTCCGCTGAACTCACCGACACCGTCTACAAATTTTCCCTCCTTATCAACCAAGGTTAAAATACCAAGATTATTTTCCTTTCCAACTTTAAAATCGTCGGCCCCAAATGCAGGGGCAGTATGAACAATACCTGTTCCATCCTCGGTAGTTACAAATTTTCCGGTAATTACTTTAAATGGTTCAGCACCGGGAGTTATCTCATGAATTTTTTCTAAAGTATTTGCTTCTGAAGGGAGCAGTTGTTGATATTCACAACCTTCGATTACTGAACCCTTAAATTCAAGAATTATCTTATAGGGTAATTGCTTCTTTTTTATAAGATTTTCAAATTCAACTTTTAAAGTTGGACTTTGCCCGATAATGTGGGTGTCAAGATCCTTATCAAGCCAGTTTATTATTGCCTCATATAATTCGGTATTATTTCCTTCTGTCCATTCATCAATATGTTCAGGAAAATATTTATGCAGTAAATTTTTTGCAAGAATAACAGCACATGGTTTTCCACTGTATGGATTAAAAGTTCGAACCAGTACATAGTCAATATTAGCTCCTACTGTTAATCCAAGATTTGAAGGTAAAGTCCATGGAGTTGTTGTCCATGCCAGGAAGAAAAGCTCATCACTTTTAACAGCATCAAAAAGAAAAGCTGACTTTTCGTTTTTAATAGCTTTAAACATAGCCACTACACTTGTATCTTTTACATCTTTATAAGTTCCGGGTTGATTCAATTCATGAGAACTTAATCCGGTTCCTGCCGCTGGTGAGTAAGGCTGAATGCTAACGCTTTCGTATAAAAATCCTTTTTTATATAATTCTTTAAGACACCACCAAAGTGATTCAATATAATTATTTTCAAAAGTGATGTATGGATGTTTCAGATCTACCCAATAGCCCATTTTTTGAGTTAGTTCGTCCCATTTATCTTTAAATTTGAGTACCTCCCTTCTGCAGGTCTCATTGTATTCTTCAACAGATATTTTTTTACCAATATCTTCTTTTGTTATCCCTAATAGTTTTTCAACACCAAGTTCTACGGGTAAGCCATGCGTATCCCACCCTCCTTTACGTTTTACCTGGAAGCCTTGCATTGTTTTATAACGACATACCAGATCTTTCAATGTTCTTGAGATTACATGGTGTATTCCAGGCATGCCATTAGCGCTTGGAGGCCCTTCATAAAATACAAAAGCCTGACTGCCATCACGATTACTGATACTATTTTCAAAAGTTTTCTGTTTTTCCCATGTTGTCAGCACTTCATCCGCAATGTGTGTTAAATTTAGCTGGCTGTATTCAGGATATTTTCTCTTCATTTTCTAACCATTCTTTAATATAAAAAGATGGCAAAGGTAAGAAATTAGAAAGCTATAATAATTAGGATGCCAGGTGCAAATATTCCCTCTCCAAACATCTTTGTGTAGCGTGATACACAAATTGGTAATTGGGTTTGTACTATAATTAAAAATTTATGCAGAAATGTTGTAAAGAAAACTTGCTAAAACCCGAGCCACTTAGTAGTTTAAGAAAGAGATGTTAATAAATTATAATTCAATATCCATTTGGCATAATATTGGTTTCATAGGCTTTGCTATACACAAAAAATTATATTCTTTCATATTGTAAGAATATGGCCGTTGCTAACGGAAAAACCCCTGATAATTCTGAAGGCTGAAGAATTCTTAGTGTATAGTGATTTAATTATCATAGAAGCTTTTACTAATTAAGGTTTTATTAGGGTAAGGCGGAGGTTTCCCTTCGCCTTTTTTATATTAAAAAGAAAAACTGTCTATTGCATTAATTGTAGTAACCAAATCTTTTTCATTTAATGCATTGCTGAGAAACCAGCTCTCATATGAAGAAGGAGGAAGATAAATTCCGCTTTCTAATAAATGGTGAAATAATTTGTTGAATAATGAAATATCAGCTTTTGAAGCAGTTTCGAAATCGATAACCTCAAAATTGCAAAAGTGAAGGCTCGTCATGCTGCCTATTCTGTTAATTTGATGAGGAATTTTTTTCTTCTCTAAAACTTCATGAATTCCTTTTTCAAGTTGTGAACCTTTTGAATCCAATTCATTATATATTGAAGGATTATTTTTTAATTCGTTTAACATGGTAAACCCTGCGATCATTGCAATGGGATTACCACTTAGGGTGCCGGCCTGGTAAACATTTCCAAGTGGAGCAATGTGCTGCATGATTTCTTTTTTACCTCCAAAAGCACCTACAGGTAAACCGCCACCAATAACTTTTCCATAAGTGACCAGATAAGCATTAA
>CBIGQT010000077.1:0-8859 GCA_966191655.1 uncultured Ginsengibacter sp. | reverse complement strand
GGAATAATCTAAGAATCTTATAATGGATGTTAATCAATACCTGCAAAGAATTAATTATAAAGGTTCCATCCAGCCTACGGCCAAAGTGCTTGCACAACTTCAGTTCATGCATCTCATGAATGTCCCTTTTGAAAACCTCGATATTCCAAATCATGTAAAAATTGATTTACAAAATTTATTTGATAAAATAGTAGTGCGTAAAAGAGGCGGCTTTTGTTATGAGTTAAATGGATTGTTTTATCAATTATTAAAGGAGATAGGCTTTAAAGTAAAAATGATATCAGCAAGAGTATTTAACAGAAAAGATTATAGCCCGGAATTTGACCACATGGCACTGATAGTAAAGATAAATAATCGTGAATATCTTACTGATGTTGGGTTTGGTGCTTTTGCCATGTACCCGTTAAAGATAGAATTGAATGAAGAAATTAATGACCCCGCAGGAATTTTTAAATTTGAAACATTTAACAATGATGATAAAGTTGTGAAGAAAAAGGATGCGGATGGAATGTTTATACCTGAATATAAATTCTCAGAAACGGAACGGAGTATAGAAGAATTTTATAGTAGGTGTAACTATCACCAGTCAGATAAAGAATCGCATTTCATGAAAAAAATTATCTGCTCACGGCCAACGACCAATGGCAGGATAACATTAACCTGTAATTCGTTGAAAATAACTGAACATAAAAAAGTAATAGTTACGCAATTAGCAATGTTGCAAATGCCAGGTGCATTGTGGAAATATTTTGGAATAAAATTTTAAGAAATGCCTTTAATCTTAACCACGTATAAAATTTAAAGCTTTAAATTTATTGCATGAAAAGAATATTTATCACAGCATTATTTATATTTTGTGTTATGCAAATGTATGCACAACAAACGATTCCTTTGTATGATGGAAAAATTCCTAACAGTAAGCCATACACGACAAAAGAATGGTGGGAACCCCAGGATAACGGAGATACTATTGTGCATTTTATTTCGCAGCCAACGCTCACCATTTTTTTGCCGGAGAAATTCAAAGCAAACGGAACCGCAGTTGTTATTTGCCCCGGTGGTGGTTACCGGATAACTTCAATAGTGAAAGAAGGATTTGCGGTAGCAAAAAAATTTAATGAATGGGGTATTGCTGCGTTTGTTTTGAATTACCGGATTCCAAACGATTCTTCAATGGTTGATAAAAAAATAGGCCCTCTTCAGGATGCCCAGCGTGCTATACAACTGGTACGCCTGCACGCAAACGAATGGAATATTAATTCAGATAAAGTTGGTATCATGGGATTTTCAGCCGGTGGCCACCTGGCTTCAACTGCAGCTACTCATTTTCAGCACAGCTATATAGACAATGCAAATAATATAAACCTGCGTCCCGATTTTGCGATTCTTATTTACCCTGTAATTAGTTTCCAGGATAATATAGGCCATATAGGTTCCAGGGATCAGCTCATTGGAAAAAATGCTTCAAAGGAACTGATAGACTCTTTTTCGAATGAAATTCAGGTCACGGCTCAAACGCAACCAACCTTTTTGGTTCATGCCACCGATGATAATACGGTTCCTGTGATGAATAGTATTTCATTTTATGAGGCGCTTTTAAAATATAAAATACCGGCTGAAATGCATATTTATAAAGCAGGAGGACATGGATTTGGCATGCATAATCCCACCAATAAAGACGAATGGATGGTGCAATGTAAAAACTGGATGGAAAGTAAAGGATGGCCTGAAAAATAAAATAATATTGATTTCAAATTTCAATTAGCCCTAACCGTTAGTAAGCCCATTTTGATGCATATAAAAAGAGACCGTTATTATACGGCCTCTTTTTATATTTATTGCTGAGTTTAAAAATCAGTTGATATCTTTTCCGGCAGTTAAGTCTGTAATCATTTTATCAACAGCATCCTTGTTGAGTTTATTTGGAGCCAATGGCTGGGCAAGTTTTGCGTATTTCAAAGCATTCTTAAAATCACCGTTCGCAGAATAACCTCTTGCAAGACCCATGTCTGTTACAAAATCTCCCGGATGTTTCTGAGCATTTAATTTAAAAACGTCCAATGCTTCTTTCGGTTTCTTTTCAGTTATTAATTGCTTTCCATAATTGTGCAGATCCATTTATTTTCCTGTTGCAGGATCATTGCCTTTGTTGTTAAAGTTTTAAAATTCTTTTCTCCAACAAAGCGTCCGTTGATAGAATAATCGCTCCATTGCTCTGCTTCAGCTAGGTCGTTATTCTCAGCGGCAAATTGTGCGGCCTGAACCCAGGCATCCGCTTTAAAACCTTTATTGGATCTTAATTCGTTTCTATACAAAGCCAATTGTGTTTTTGGATAATCAACTTCCACTTTAAATGGGATTTTTAATTTTTCCCACATTAATGCGATTACTGCACTGTTATTTGTTTCATTCATAAACTCATATTTAAGCCATTCTACACTTTCGTTTAACGACGCTGTTTTTACAGTTGCCCGCAAAGCGTCTTCTTTTGGATTATAAAAAAAAGATCCCCATGAGGTTGAAGTGTTGCTAAAAATTACAGTGGCCTCTCCATCTCCCATTGCAATAAAAAAGCCATAAGTTCCTGCTGCCAGGGGTTTACCCTCCACTGTAACATCTGTGCTAAAGGTGATAGTAGTATTTTCATTAGCGCCTGCACGCCAGGGAGCCGCAGTACTGGTTCCAAAACCAAGATCAGTAAAACCTGGCTGAACAAGTGCATTCCAAATTTTTCCCTCCCTTCCTTTTACACCTGGCCGGTCATAATTAATCGTTACATCGGTGACGCCTATACGCTCGCTAACGGATGCTTTTTTATTGCCACCATTGGGTGTTGTAGTGAGTGATTGTGAAATTGCACAAACAGTAAACAGCATAAAAATTGCTGACAAGTAAATTTTATATTTCATAAAAAAATGTTTAGGGGTTGAAAATAGAAAAAAGAAAATTTGATTTATAGAGTTTGTGATGAGTGGTATAATTTTACCCGAACTTTAATGAATATTTGTTTTTCAGGGGTTTACTAACAGTCGGGTTAAACGAAATTTTAATATTCCAGGTCTGTTTCGATGGCATAATGATCCGAATAAGGAACTTTGATTCTTTGGAATTGAGTAACCTTAAATTTTTTATCTGCAAGTATATAGTCAATTCTAAGTGTTGGAGATATAAAGCGAAAAGTGCGCCCGATAAAAAATCCTTTTTGCAAAAAGGCATCCTGTAAATTTCCCTTTACTTTGAAGTACGTGCTGGAATTAGGAACATCGTTAAAATCGCCACAGATAAGGGATTGATAAGGGCTTTCTTTTATTTTTTCGCTAACCAGTTTGGCTTGCTTATAACGGGAGATGTATCCTTTTTTTAATTTGGAAATAATATTGCGTGAATCGCGAAAGCCACTTTCATGTGCGTGCTTTATGTTACTCAGGCTTTCATATTCCTTTTGCTGAAAGTGAACAGATTGTAAATGTGTAGCAAATATTCTAAAAATTTTATCCTGCACTTTAATATCAGCATAAAGTAAATGCTCGCCAATTGCCTTGTCTTTTTCAAAAGCAACACCTGTGGAATCAATCATCGGGTATTTTGAAAAAATAGCAATTCCGGACTCAAATTCATTCTTATAATATTCTGTTGCTACAAAATAATGATAGGGGTATCCCATGTTTATGATGGTGGCAATATTGGGCTCATAATTTTGAACAGTAACTGGATCGAAAAATTCTTCGAAGCAAAGCACATCTGCATTTTGTTGTTTTACTAAATCCATCATCTGCTGCCAGTAACTATTGCCGTTATTATCTTTATTATAATTATAATGTTCGTCCCATCCGGAAACATTCCATTGCAATATCCTTAAAGTGTTAGGTCTTTTCTCATAAGAGAAGTCTTTCGGAATGTGAAAAGCAAAAGCCGTAAAAATTTGTTGAAATCCCATTAAAAGAACAATTAATGACATGACCCACCATCTTGATTTTAAAAAGAGCCAAATAAAAATAAATAGAACAAGAGCAAAAAATAATAAAGGAAAAACCAGGCCGGGAAATGCTAAATACCAGTCTTCAGCGGTGTTTACAAAAGGCGACAGGCAGGTAATGAGATAGGAAATAATTATTCCGGCATTTAATAAAATTAAAATACTTCTGAAAAGCTTAAATTTACCGGCCATAAAAAATATAATCAAAAAGGATTTATAAGAAAAAATAAATGAAAGATAAAGATGAAAATTTTAATAGAATCATAATTGCGTAACCGATTTTATTATCATTTAAATTTGTTTCATTTATTTGGAAAAAATGTAATTGGAAAGTAAAAATTAATGCCAGCTAAAAAAATAAGGAAATTTTTAAAAAAGGCTTTTGACAGAATTAACAATGAAAAAGCCAAACAAAATCTTTTACAGGCAATACCCTTCTGGGTTGCTTCGCTGCTAACAGGATTAATCGCCGTTTTTTATTCCCGGATGTTTGCTTTTTTAGAAAGTCAAACTCTTTCAATAACCCGGTACCATACATGGGAAATATTTATTTTAACTCCTGTTTGTTTTTTAATTGCATGGTGGGTTGTAAAAAAATTCGCTCCTAATGCAAGGGGAAGCGGCATCCCGCAAGTGATGGCTGCCATTGAACTTGCCAACCCTAAAGACGACCAAAAAGTTACCAAATTATTAAGCCTGAAGGTTTTTTTTGTAAAGATTATTTCCAGTTTTACCATGATTCTTGGGGGTGGTTTAATTGGAAAAGAAGGGCCGACTATCCAGATTGCCGGAACTGTTTTTAGAAAAATAAATGAATGGCTTCCTTCCTGGTGGCCTAAAATTTCCAAGCGTAATATGATTATGACAGGTGCTGCAGCGGGTCTCGCCGCAGCTTTCAACACACCGTTAGGTGGTATTGTATTCGCAGTAGAAGAACTTACAAAAACTCATATCAGTTATTTTAAAACAGCATTATTTACTGCTGTTATTATTGCGGGTTTAACCGCCCAGGGTTTGTTAGGGCCGTATTTATACCTGGGTTATCCTGACGTAACCGATCTTTCAAAATATATTTTTCTTCCCCTAATATTAGTAGCAGTTGTGTCCGGTTTGTTAGGCAGCAGCATGTCAAAAATTATTTTGATTATTTTTCGCTGGAAAAGAAATTTTAAATTTCAATACCAACATGTTTTGTATGTTTTATCATGTGCTCTTATTATTGCATCCATTGCGTATTTTTCTGATACACGCATACTTGGTTCGGGAAAAGAAATTATGACCACCACTTTATTTAGTACAGAAAAAAATGTAGAATGGTACACGGCAATTTATAGAGTTCTTGGTACCATTCTCAGCTTTACTACGGGCGCTGCCGGAGGCATATTTGCGCCTTCACTTGGTGCCGGAGCGGGTGTAGGTTCACTGATGGCAGGCTGGTTGGAGGTTTCAGCAAATAATGCAAACTTACTAATATTATGCGGGATGGTTGGTTTTCTGACCGGTGTTACACGCACACCGTTTACGTCAGCCATCCTTGTTCTTGAAATGACCGACCGCCATAATGTAATCTTTCATTTAATGATTGCAGGCCTTATTGCAAGCCTGGTTTCAATGTTTATTGATAAACACTCTTTGTATGATCACCTGAAAGTTCAAAACCTGCACGACCTTTATCACGAAGATGACGAGCCTCATCGAATTGCGGTTACAAAAGAAAGTTTATTGTAAGTCTATAATATTTTTACACTATTGATGTTAAATGAATGACTATCTATGAAAAAAATATATCTTTTAAGTTTTATAATACTATTATTTTTTTTTTTTTTTTATTATGCTAAAAATATTTTAGTTGCATTAAAAGTGGGAACAGATTCATCCGCTTACCAGTTGAGTTTATTAAATGGATTTTATAAAGATGATGCTATTAAAATATTAATGCCGCCGGAATCGCAAAAAGTTGAAAAGACCTTACGGGATGCAGGTCTGGGAAGTGTTGTAGATAAGGCAGTATTGTCAATGAATCGTGCCGCAGAAGATGCTTCGAAATATGTGGGAAATATTTTTTTGAATGCCATAAAGCAAATGACCATAGAGGATGCATTTGGAATTTTGCGGGGTGGTAATTTTGCTGCTACCGATTATTTAAGACAAAAAGCAACGCCGGAGCTTACCGCTGCTTTTATGCCCGTTATATCAAAATCATTGGATAACACCAGCGCTACCAAATATTGGAAAGATATATTTACTGTTTACGACAGGTTTAGCAATAATCCTGTAAACACTGATCTTACCGCTTATGTGACCGAAAAAGCTCTCGACGGGTTATTTTATCATATTGGTCTTGAAGAACAAAAAATTCGTAAAGATCCTGCCGCCAGGATTAATGATATTTTAAAAAAAGTATTTGCTGCCCAAAACCAATAATGGAATTCCAGAATGCTGAATGGAGAATGTTCTGATACGTCTGCCTTTTTTCAAAATAATTCCTTACTTTTGCACCCCGTTTAGCGTTTTATGTTTTAGCTAAACAGTAGCTTTTTAAAACATATTGCCCACATGGCTCCATAAGTTCCCGTCCGTTCGGGACGCCGGCGAGGGTGTAAAAATAAAATATTAAAATAATGCCAAAGGTTAAAACCAACTCCAGCGCCAAGAAGCGCTTCAAAGTAACCGGTACCGGTGAAATCACTTATCAAAAGGCTTACAAACGTCACATCTTAACAAAAAAAACTACCAAGCGTAAACGCAGTTTGCGTAAGAAAGGTATGGTAAGCGATGCCAACAGGCCATTTGTAATGCGTTTGTTAAGGATGAAATAAAAATCAAAAAAAAATTAAATAATTCCATTCCCGTACTAACGGGGAAAATAAAAAATATTAATTATGCCACGTTCAGCAAATGCAGTAGCATCAAGAGCAAGAAGAAAAAGAATTCTTAAAGCCGCTAAAGGTTATTACGGTAAAAGAAAAAATGTATACACCGTTGCTAAAAATGTAATGGAAAAAGGTATGACTTACAGTTATGTAGGACGTAAACTTAAAAAAAGAGAGTATAGAACTTTATGGATAGCCCGTATTAATGCAGCTGTGAGAGCAGAAGGAATGACTTACAGCCAGTTTATTCATAAGCTAGCAGAAAAAAATATTGATCTTAACAGGAAGATACTTGCTGACATGGCAATGAATGAACCTGAGAGTTTTAAAAATCTTATCATATCAGTAAAATAAAATTGTAACCTATTTTATAAAAACCGTTCCGCCTCAGGCTGGACGGTTTTTTTTATTTAAAGAATACATCATTCAATTACATTTGTAAAAATTTTAAAGAAAACATAACACACATCAATGAATAATAGCTATCTCGATCTCGTTAATCAAACCTTCAACTTCCCGCAGGAAGATTATAACCTGAAAGATGATTACCTGCAATATAACGATGTAGACATAAAAGCATTGATTGATAAATATGGTACGCCTTTAAAATTTACTTACCTGCCTAAGATCGGTATGCAGATAAATAAAGCAAAAAAAATGTTTGCCAATGCATTTAAAAAGCATAAGTATGAAGGCAAGTATTTTTATTGTTATTGTACCAAGAGTTCGCATTTTTCATTCATAGTTGAGGAAGCGCTTAAAAACAATATTCATCTGGAAACATCTTATGCATACGACATAGAGATCATCAATAAATTGTATGAGTCAAAAAAAATCAATAAAGACATTTTTATAATTTGCAATGGCTTTAAACAAAAACCTTACATAAGCCGCATTGCCCGCTTGCTGAATACAGGGTTTAAAAATGTAATTCCTGTATTGGATAATAAAGATGAATTAAAAGCATATCGCAAATCTGTGAGAGTGCCCTTTAAAATAGGTATCAGGGTTGCAGCGGAAGAAGAACCAACCTTTCCGTTTTACACCTCACGGTTGGGTATACGCAATAAAGATATTCTTGAATTTTACGTAGACGAAATTGAAGGTAACGAACACAGATTTGAATTAAAGATGTTACATATTTTTTTAAACAAAGGAATAAAAGATGACATCTATTACTGGAGTGAGTTAAATAAGATTATTAATCTGTATTGCCAGTTAAGAAAAATTTGCCCTGAACTGGATTCTATAAACATCGGAGGCGGTTTCCCAATAAAACATTCGCTTGGATTTGAATATAATTACCAGTTTATGATTAATGAGATCGTGCGAAATATTAAAGCCGGCTGCAAAAAAAGTAAAGTGCCCATGCCTAATATTTATACTGAATTTGGAAGCTATACGGTTGGAGAAAGTATGGCGCATATTTATAGTGTTGTAAAGGAAAAAAAACAAAACGACCGGGAAACCTGGTATATGATAGATTCTTCATTTATTACAACACTGCCTGATACATGGGGAATAGGTGAGAGATTTTTAATGCTGCCGATAAATAAATGGAACGGAGAATATCAGCGGGTAACCCTCGGCGGTATAACCTGCGATAGTCATGATTATTATGATTCTGAAGAGCACATAAACGAAGTTTTTTTACCTAAAAATGAAAATGGAGAACCTTTATATGTGGGTTTTTTTCACACCGGCGCTTACCAGGACCAGATAAGTGGCTACGGAGGCATCAAGCATTGTTTAATTCCTTCTCCAAAATATGTTGTTCTTGATCGTGATAAAAACGGAAAGTTGATTGATTGGGTTTATGCTAAGGAACAAAGCGCCCAAAGCATGCTTAAGATTCTGGGTTATAAATAAAAAACCTTCCTGGAATCAGGAAGGCTTTAACCAATCATCATCTATTCAATAAAACTTAGTTCACTGCAATCTGTTTTGCTTCAACTTTCACTTCTTCTTTTTTAGGAATACTTAAAACAAGCAATCCATTTTCATATTTAG
>CBIGQT010000076.1:0-8917 GCA_966191655.1 uncultured Ginsengibacter sp. | reverse complement strand
AATGGGTGAAGCGTCCATTAATAATTAGTGGCCCCTGCAGCGCTGAAACTGAAGAGCAAGTGCTGGAAACCGCTACGCGACTGGCTAAAACCGGCAAAGTAGATATTCTTCGTGCAGGCATATGGAAGCCACGTACCAAACCTGGAATGTTTGAAGGTATTGGCATGAAAGGATTGCCATGGATGGCCCAGGCTAAAAAAATTACGGGTCTTCCTATCACTGTTGAAGTGGCAACTGCCAAGCATGTTGAAGATGCTTTGCACTTTGATGTTGATATGCTTTGGATTGGAGCCAGAACAACAGTGAATCCTTTTAGTGTTCAGGAAGTATGCGATGCATTGCGTGGTGTTGATATTCCTGTGTTGATAAAAAATCCTATCAATCCCGATCTTGAATTATGGTGCGGCGGAATTGAGCGTTTACAAAAAGTGGGTGTAAAACAGGTGGGGATGATTCATCGCGGATTTTCAAATTATGGAAATACTGAATTCCGCAATGCACCCATGTGGCATTTGCCTATTGAAATGAAGCGCAGGTTTCCTGAAATGTTATTGATATGTGATCCATCACATATTTGTGGCAACAGAACTTTATTACAGTCGGTTGCTCAAAAAAGTATTGATCTTGATTTTAACGGATTGATGATTGAAAGCCATATTGACCCTGATAATGCATGGAGCGATGCTAAACAACAAATAACTCCTGAACGGTTGTCTGAAATGCTTGGAGAATTAATCTGGAGATCAGAAAATACAGATGAAAAAGAATTTTTAACGGCATTGGCTACACTAAGAGAGCAAATTAATCATATAGACGATGAGCTGCTTATGCTAATAGGACAGCGTATGAAAGTTGCTGACAAAATTGGTAAATACAAGAAAGAAAACAATATTACCATTTTGCAGACTAACCGATGGAATGATATACTCGCTAAGGCTTTCACAAAGGGCGAAAGACTCGGACTAAGTAAAGAATTTATTACCAAATATTTCGATGCCGTCCACATGGAAAGTATTAATCACCAGAATAAAATAATGAATGATTAGTAAAGAGGTATTGCCGCAGCAATATAAATTTTCAGGGAAAAAAATCGATGCTTTTTTTGATGCGGACTTTTCTTTAATTGAAACAAAACTTCAAAAAGAGAAAACCATATTTATTACTGACGAAAACATTTATACTGCTCACAAACAAAAATTTTCAGGATGGCAAAGTATTGTAATAGAAGCTGGAGAGCAGTTTAAAAACCAGGCGACTGTTGATTTCATCATCAATCAGCTTATTAATTTACATGCAGACAGGCAAACATTTATCGTTGGAATCGGCGGTGGTGTTGTAACGGACATTGCTGGTTTTGTTGCATCCATTTACATGCGGGGAATAAAATTTGCGTTTGTGCCAACGAGTATTTTAGCTATGGTAGATGCAAGCATCGGCGGCAAGAATGGAATTGACGTAGGAGTTTATAAAAATTTAGTGGGTGTAATAAATCATCCTGAATTCTTGCTATACGATTATTCTTTTTTAAAAACATTACCTGATGATGAATGGGTAAACGGATTTGCTGAAATTATAAAACATGCGTGCATTAAAGACAATGACATGTTTCATTTGCTGGAAGAAAATTCTATTAAAACATTTCAATCATCTTTAAAAGTTACGGCAGCAATTATAAAAAGAAATGTAGATATAAAATATAATGTTGTAGCAAATGATGAGCAGGAAACAGGTGAAAGGAAACTGCTTAATTTCGGCCATACAATCGGCCATGCCATTGAAAATACCGCTAAGCTTCCGCACGGTCATGCCATCAGTATAGGAATGGTAGCAGCTTGTCATATTTCAGAAACCATAAACGATTTTAGCAAGACAGGTACAAAAAGAATTTCTGATCTTCTTAATAAATATGAATTACCCATTGCATTTGCATCCGACAAACAAAAAACCTGGGAGATATTATTGCACGATAAGAAAAAATCGGGAATCAATATGAGCTTTGTAGTTCTTGATTCTATCGGCAAGGCATCAATAAAATCAATACCGCTCCATCAATTGTATAAAATTTTTAATAGTATATAGTGACAGTCACCGTTTCTCCATCATCAGTTTCAGGAAACCTGCAGGCGCCGCCGTCAAAAAGTTGTATGCAAAGAGCATGTGCTGCTGCGCTTATTACTAACGGTACAACAATTATTGATAATGCCGGCGCCAGCAATGATGAAAAGGCTGCAATGAATATTGTTCAGAAGTTGGGGGCTTCGGTTGACACCGTTCGAAGGGAAGTTATTATTACATCAAATAATCATATTTTTTCTTCAACTTTCCCCGGCAAACATGCGGTTATATCTGTAGGTGAAAGTGGATTGTCTTTGAGGATGTTTACTCCGCTTGCTGCGTTATTTAAATATGAAATTACATTTACCGGCGAAGGAAGCATTTTAAAAAGGCCCGTAGATTTTTTTGAAAATGTTTTTCCACAGTTGGGTGTAGATATACAAACGAATGATGGGAAAATCCCAATTGCGTTGAGAGGACCTTTACAACCTAAAAATATTACTGTTGACGGATCGTTAAGTTCTCAGTTCCTTACCGGCCTGTTAATGGCTTATGCGAAAGCGTGTACGGTTCCCGTTAGTATAAAAGTAAACAATCTTACCAGCAAACCTTATATTGATCTTACCTTAGACATCTTAAATCATTTTGGCTTTAAGGTGGAGAACGAGTATTATGAAAGATTTAATATTTTTCCGGTAAAAAATATAAATGATCATAGCATAAAATATACTGTTGAAGGTGACTGGAGCAATATTGCATTCCTGTTAGTGTCTGGCGCAATTGCCGGGGAAGTAACTGTAAAAAACGCCGATACCAATTCTTCACAGGGTGATAAAAGAATTATTAATGCGCTGGAATCCTGCGGAGTTTCGATGCGTATTAATAAGAAGGAAATTACGGTAAAGAAAAATAAACTGGAGGCTTTCAATTTCGATGCAACCCATTCTCCTGATCTCTTTCCACCGTTAGTAGCTTTAGCTGCTTATTGCAAGGGAACATCAATTATAAAAGGTGTTAACAGGTTACTTCATAAAGAGAGTGACAGGGCCAAAACACTTCAATCAGAATTCGCAAAGATGAAAGTAGCCATTGAGATTAATGATGATTTGATGTTAATTAAGGGAGGCCAGCAAATTAAGGGCGCAAAAGTTTCTTCACATAACGATCACCGGATTGCAATGGCCTGTGCTGTTGCAGCTTTGGGAGCAAAAGGGAATACAACAATTCACGAAGCCGATGCGGTAAAAAAATCATATCCCGCTTTTTTTCAGGATATGAAAACATTGAAAGCGTCTATGCAAATTTCATAAACGATACCTTTGCGTTTTTACTTCAGCAGATTTGGCAACTTTTTTAAAGTTGTCAAATCTAAATTACAATGAAATGTCATATACAATCGCAATAACGGGAAGGCCTAACGTAGGGAAGAGTACATTTTTTAACCGCTTACTTGAACAGCGTAAGGCAATAGTGGATGATGTTAGTGGCGTTACACGCGACAGGCAATATGGTGTTGCAGAATGGATAGGAAAAACATTCAATGTTATTGATACCGGTGGTTTTGTCGCACATAGCGATGATGTTTTTGAAAGAGAAATCCGTAAGCAGGTACACATTGCCATTGAAGAAGCCAATGCCATTATTTTTATGTGTGATGTTACTACCGGCATTACTAATCTCGACCAGGAAATGGCGGAGCTTTTGAGGCGTTCTCCAAAGCCTGTTTACCTCGTTGTTAATAAAGTTGATAATCATGCACGCATGTTGGAGGCATCAGAATTTTATAGCCTCGGGTTTAAAAATATATTTTTTGTTTCGTCAATAAGTGGAACGGGAACCGGCGAATTGCTTGATGAAGTATGTGCTGTTATTCCTGAAGAAAAAGAAGAAGAAAAAAATGAATTGCCAAAATTTGCAATCATCGGCCAGCCCAATGTTGGTAAATCATCTTTGCTGAATGCGTTAACCGGTAAGGAGCGTACGATTGTCAGTGATATTGCCGGAACAACAAGAGATTCTATTCATACTACTTACAATCTTTTTAATAAAGAATTTATTTTAATAGATACGGCAGGTATCAGGCGCAAAACAAAAGTGAATGAAGACCTGGAATTTTATTCTGTAATACGTGCGGTAAAAGCCGTAGACGAAGCTGATGTATGTTTGATAGTATTGGATGCAAAAAATGGAATTACTGCGCAGGATCTTAATATTTTTTCTTTATGTGTAAAAAAAGGAAAAGGTATTGTGATATTAGTAAATAAATGGGATGCGGTGGAAAAAGAAACAAACACCGCCCGTGATTATGAAAAAGTATTAAAGCAAAAATTGGCGCCATTTAAAGATGTTCCGATAATGTTTATATCTGCAACAGAAAAGCTGCGCATATTGCAGTCAATGGAAATGGCAATTAAAGTGTATGAAAACAGGCAGCAAAAAATAGCAACTTCAAAATTAAATGATATCATGTTGAAAGCCACAGAAGCTTACCACGCGCCGGTTGTAAGAGGACATCCGCTTAAAATAAAATACGTAACCCAGTTGCCAACTGTAGTTCCTTCGTTTGCATTTTTTTGTAATTATCCTGATGATGTGAAAGCGCCGTATAAAAATTATCTTGAGAATCAATTACGTGAAAAATTTAATTTTACCGGGATACCTATCCGGATTTTTTTTAGAAAAAAGTGAAGTCTTTTTTTTCTCTGAAAAAAAACATAACTTAAACCGAATAATTTTTAAAATCTAAACAAAATTCAAATGAAAAAATTAATCGCGATTGTAGCTATTGCAGCCTTTATTACTTCCTGCAATAGCAGCACTTCCACCAGCTCTGATTCAACAGCTGATTCTTCTATGATGGATAAAAAAATGAGCTCGGATTCTATGAATTCGATGTCGTCTTCTTCTATGGCTTCCATGCCAGGCGAAGGCAGCATGACAATGAAAGATGGAAAAATGATGGTAATGAAAGATGGAAATTGGGTTTTAATGGATCAGCAAATGACTTGTACGGATGGCTGTAAAGTTACACCAGCAGGCGAGGTGATAATGCCAAATGGTGAAAAAATGATGATGACAGAAGGCGAGGTTATAGATAAAGATGGCCACATGATGGATGATAAAGGAAAAATGATGATGATGGACGATAGTAAAATGAAGATGGATTCGATGAAGAAATAATTGAAAGGTGTTTTATGATATTTAAAAAATTGCTCCCGGTAAAGCGGGAGTTTTTTTTATGAATAAAGTCAACGGCAAATAAATAATTAGGTCTTAAATCTATTCTTTTTAAAATGTTTCCCAAAAATTTAAGAAGATTTTCTTTGACTGGATTCTTTTATACATCACAAACTAACCATCTCTCTTCTTATAGCTTCTAACACAAGCCCAACGCGGCTTTGTACATTAAATTTGTGGAAAAGATTTTCGCGATAGCCTTCCACAGTTCTTTCACTAACATTCATCTTAGCAGCAATTTCACGGTAAGTCATATCACTGCATGCAAATTGTAAAAAGGTTTTTTCTTTTTCATTAATTTTTATTAATTCCTTTTCCAATTCTAAAAATCTTCTAAAATTTATATTACTTGCATCGGCGTTATAAAATCCTTTTGTGTAAATTTCATTTAATGCTTTTTCCAGCTCGTTAGGGTGCGTATCTTTTAAAAGATAAGCGCAACAACCGGCTTTAAGCATTCCTATAATTACTCTATCACCGTCATTTTGAGAAAGAGCCACCAGCTTCATTTCGGTGTAATTTTCGCTTAACCACTTTGCTGTTGAAATCCCATCCATTACAGGCATGTTCACGTCAATAAGCATTATCTCGGGAATGGACTTTTTGTCTATCATTTTTTCCTGTAAATTTTTTCCGTTGGAGGCTTCTATTATTACATCATAGTTATTAAAGCTTCTCAGCATGAGCGCCAGGGATTTAAGAAATAGCTGATGGTCGTCCACAATACCTATTTTAATTTTCATCATTATTTTCTTTAACGGGTAATTGAATTGTAATTAAAGAACCTTTACCAGGCTTGTGCCAGGCGATACTGCCACCCAATAATTTCGCTCTATGTTTCATATTGCGTATACCAAGTCCGCCACTTGAAATTAATTCAAAACCTTTTCCGTCATCTGCAATATTTATCACTACATTTTGTTGCCTGGATTCAATGTCAATATTAATATTTTTAGCTTCAGAATGTTTAATGGCGTTTTGTAAAGCTTCCTGGATAATGCGGAATAATATTATCTGCTCTTCTGCAGTTAAATTCAATTTACCTGAATGAGAAAAATGAATTTCTAATATTAAGCTTGAATTAATTCTTTTAATTTCTGCGGAAAGATTATCGATAAGATCAAATTGCTGCAAATATTGTTGGTCTAACGATTTAGACAGAGAGCGTAATTCATGAATGGCTTTAGCTAACGTTTCCTCAGCAATGGTAAGAGTTTCAGGAATGCTGTTCATATTTCTCTGTGTAATTCCCATAAGCATTTTGCTGCTGCTTAAGAGTTGCCCGATATTGTCATGCAACTCTTTGGCCAATACAGAAAATGTTGCTTCCTGAACTTCCACCTGTGACTGCAACAGCGTTTGTTCAAAAGCTTTTCTCATTGTTTCGCGTTCTTTAATAAACTTGTTGCTCCTAAGCCTGTATTTTAAAAAAAAGAAAAGTAAAAAACTTAATAAAAGAAGCAATACAATGGTTACAAAACCAATTGCAAACATTACGTCTCTTTTTTCCATAATTGATTACTTAAAAATCCGCAGGTAAATAAACCATATAAAAGTAAATTTAAAGTAATGTTTATTGACAAGTAGAAATTAGCATGAGGATCGAGTCGGTAATCTAAGATATAATTCAGAAGTGCTAAATACAGAGCGTTCCCAACTAAAAAAAATAAAAGTCCGGTGGCAATCCAAAACATTGGAATCCTAAAATAATTAATATTTAATTCAGATTGGAATAAAGAATAAAAATATATCAGGCAACAAATAATTATAAAAACAGAGCCTATGGAATTGCCTGAGGAATTGTAAATGAAAATTCCGGCTCCTGCAAAAATATAATACAAATTGTACAACATATAAATTATCGCCATGATGCAGGTAAGTTGCTTTAGTATTTTTTTTTGGAAGGTTTTGAAAAATATATAAAAATAAAACAGGAACTCAATTATTATATTACTGTTTATAAGGAAGTGGTTACTTCTTTTTGTGTAATGAGAATATAAATAAGCAACTATCTCGAATAATAAAGTATATAGAAGATACCAGACAAAATATTGTAACCAGTTTGGCTGGAGTTTTTTATAATATACAAAGCCCACTATTATGCTTATGCACAAAGTTGTACTTGCTAAAAAAAGAGTTATCATATTTCTTCCTATATTTTTTATCCGCTCCTAACCGCAATTGGGAGGGCACAGAGGTACGCTGTCGCCACCACTGCCGGTGTAGGTACCAGATTCACTTTCCGTTTTGCTCATCATATCTTTTAATTGATCTACACTATTTTCGGTTGTTGGATTATCAGGATTTACAGAATCAACGGTTGCTACAAATATTACGGTATGTAAGCCAACCATATCTTTTTTAGGATCTTCATGAGTACTTTCATGATGGCAACCAAAATGTATTCTTAATCCATTTGCTTTATTATCTTCCAATAAAGCAAGCAATTCTTTTTTACTTACCCATGCGGATTTTGCTTCTTCTATCCATGGCCTGCCGGGAAATTTTTTCTTCAGATTTTCAGTAGAAGATTTATGAATTGTTTTTTCATATTCCTCTTTCATTTTTTGAATGGTAGCTTTTGAAACTGGTTGCATAATAAATTTTTGATTAAGGTTTAGAAATAGTTTTAATTATTGTTCGTAAAATAAATTTTGTTTTTGAAATAGAATCCGGGATTTTCCCCGTATTATAAAGGGGGAAATTCCCCTTTTATTTCTACGTAAGTTTTATATCACCACAAAAATTATAGAAGATTATTTACATCAACTGTAAAAATATAGCTCACTTTCCCCAATAATATAACTTTTTAGCACATTATGTTTTAAGTGAGCACAAAGCTCAAGCGGAAGAATGAGTTTTTTTATTTCAGGCGGTCTGCTGTTTCTTTATCTACAGGAAGTGATTTGGAATCTTTTTCATTTTCCAAATGTTTTTTTATAATAAGAAATCCAATTAAAATAATTACAAGAATCATTATAATAGAAAAATACAGCCAGTTTAAGTTTTTGATTTCCCTTTTTAATTTTTTTGATTTCTTTTTTTCAAGTTGCTTTTTAAGGTTCGTATTAAGTTGTTCAATAAAAAGGGAAACATCTTTTTTATTTTTAAATTTTTCAAGGCCTTCAACAACATCATTAAGCATTTCAGAACCGGCTATACTTTTTTCAAACTCATATTTTTCTTCCTTAGATAGTTTATCACTAAGATAGTCCATCAACTTTTGGTTGTCAATATCTTTATTGCTGTTTGATAATATGTTCAATAATTCATCACTCATTATGTACGATTTACGAAGTGCGATGTACAATGCAGGTTTCCATACTTATAAATTCCTTAATTATTTTCAATCATTAATCTTAAATTTCTTTTTCCATTTTGAATATGGCTTTTTACCTGTAGCAAAGTAAAGGAAGTTATTTCAGCAATTTCAGCATAAGACTTTTTTTGCAGATAAAACAAATTGATACATTCTCTTTGTTCAGGGTTTAGTTGTTTAATTGCCTGCATCATTTTATTTAAAAGAACGTCTTTTTATAATTCGCAAATCTTCTCTTCGGTTTCAGCGGGCATACTTCTCATTCTTTCATTCATTTCTGCAGTAAGCTTTCCTTTATTTCTCAGT
>CBIGQT010000075.1:0-8928 GCA_966191655.1 uncultured Ginsengibacter sp. | reverse complement strand
ACACCATGTAGCTGACCATCATTGGCAACACCTTTCGATTTGCCGGATTTACCACACCCGGATAAAATAAAAATAGCTAAAATGGCTATTGGAGTGAACAATTTGGTTTTCATTGCTTTTTACTTTGAGGGTAACGACAAATGTAATAATTAATTTTATTAAAATACATGATGTTTGTTATCGAATTCTGAATTTTTAAGAAAGAATACCGATCACTAACTAATATGAAACGGTCGAATATTTTAATTATTGTAGAAAACTATTCAAATATTTTGATTTCAGGTGCTAAAAATACGCAGAAATTTTCATGGGATTAATTTGAAATTAAAGTTCCAATAAAACTTAACATAAAGATGCAACAAAAATTTGTTTAAAAAAAAAATCTCTATGAAAGATATTCACAATTTCACATTTGCGTGAAAAGAATAGATTTATTCGCCCTTTCTTTCGCCTGGCTGTTATTACATTTCTCGAAATATTTTTGAAAAATTTACTCCAGCTTATCTCAAATAATATTTATCTGAAAGGAAATCTGTAAATAATTAGACTAGACGAGGCCGGCTTTTATTAAACACAGTAAGCTTTGTATATATTCATGGCATGAACATTTTATTAGTAAATTTGTACTCTCTATTATGGTAAAAGCGAAGAAGCAGGATTTAGGCTTAAAAGATACTACAGAAGAAAAAATTGAGGTGTTTGGCGCAAGAGAGCACAATCTCAAAAACATAGATATTTCCATTCCCAGGAATAAATTGGTTGTAATTACCGGCATTAGCGGAAGCGGTAAATCGTCACTTGCTTTCGATACAATTTATGCCGAAGGACAGCGCCGTTATATGGAGAGTTTTTCAGCTTATGCACGACAGTTCATGGGTGATATGGAAAGACCCGACGTAGACAAGATTACAGGATTATCCCCGGTAATTTCTATTGAACAAAAAACTACCAACAAAAACCCAAGAAGTACCGTTGGAACTGTTACAGAGGTGTATGATTTTTTGCGCTTACTCTATGCAAGAATTGGAGAAGCGTATAGCTATTATACGGGGAAAAAGATGGTTAAGTGGAGTGAGGATGAAATCCTGGAAAATATTTCTTTAAAATTTTCTGATAAAAAAATCAGTCTTCTTGCTCCATTGGTGCGTGGGCGTAAAGGCCATTATCGGGAATTGTTTGAAGAGATAAGAAAAAAAGGTTTTTTAAAAGTAAGAATTGATGGTGATATCAAAGATCTTGTTCCAAAAATGCAGGTTGACAGGTATAAAATTCATGATATAGAATTAGTTGTTGACAGGTTGCAGGTTACTCCCGATCAAAAAGTACGGCTTAGCCAAAGTTTACAGAAATCGCTTCAATTGGGGAATGGATTACTTTTTTTATTGTTGAATGACAATAATGAGATAATACAATATAGCCGACAACTTATGTGTGAAGAGACAGGCATCAGCTATGAAGAGCCTTCACCAAATACTTTTTCATTTAACTCTCCTTATGGCGCCTGCCCCGTTTGTAAGGGTCTCGGGAATGTGTACCAGGTAAATATTGAGAGTATAATTCCTGATTCTAAACTAAGCATTAATGAAGGCGCCATTGCTCCGTTGGGAGAAGAACGGGAAGCTTACGTTTTTAAACAGGTGCAGCAAATTGCTAGAAAATTTAAATTTAGCCTCGATAAACCTGTTTCTCAGTTATCTGATCGTGTATTGAACATTTTATTATATGGAAGGGAAGATGTTCCGGATATAAATAACGGTAAAGAGTATACGAAATTGGCAGAAGTTGATATGGATACATCAGAAGAATTTTCTTTTGCATCTGAAGAATATGAGGGAATAGTAAATATGCTTAGAAGATGGTTTAGTTCTGGCAATACGAGCGATGCGTTGAGGTCGTGGGTAGAAAAATTTATGCAATTAAAAACCTGCGGTGCCTGCCATGGAAAACGTTTAAAAAAAGAAAGTCTTTGGTTTAAAGTAGATGGTAAAAATATTTCTGAACTAAGCGATTTAGATCTTGATAAGTTATTATTGTGGTTTGCAGGTATTGAATCAAGATTAGATAAAAGACAAAATGTAATTGCAAAAGACATTTTAAAAGAAATAAAAGAACGTGTTCAGTTTCTATTAAATGTTGGCCTAAATTATCTTTCTCTAAACAGGCCTTCTAAAAGCCTTAGTGGTGGAGAATCTCAACGTATAAGACTTGCTACTCAAATTGGGTCTCAATTGCAGGGAATTACTTATATTCTTGATGAACCAAGTATCGGTCTTCATCAAAGAGATAACCACAGGCTTATAGAAGCCCTTAAAAATTTAAAAAATATTGGGAATAGCGTTTTGGTGGTTGAGCATGATAAAGATATTATGATGGCAGCCGATTACCTGATTGACATAGGTCCGCAAGCTGGCAAGCACGGGGGAGAAATAGTTGCGAGCGGTATACCCAAAGACTTATTAAAATTGGATACTATTACCTCATCCTATCTTAACGGTGAGCGCCAAATTCCAATTCCATCGAAGAGAAGAAAAGGAAATGGACATACTCTTTTACTTAAAGGCGCATCAGGAAACAATTTAAAAAATATTAATGCTGAGTTTCCTCTGGGCAAATTTATTTGTGTCACCGGAGTAAGTGGTAGTGGAAAATCAACCCTTATCAACGAAACATTATACCCGCTTTTAAGTATTCATGCTTATAAGAGTAAAATGACACCTTTAAATTATGAAAATATAAAAGGACTTGAGCATATTGATAAAGTGGTTGAAATAGATCAATCACCTATTGGCAGAACACCACGGAGTAATCCTGCAACATATTGCGGATTTTTTACTGATATACGTACACTCTTTGCATCTGTACCTGAAGCAAAAATCAGAGGTTACAAAGCTGGCCGGTTTTCATTCAATGTAAAAAGTGGAAGGTGCGACGTATGTGAAGGTGGCGGAATGAGAGTAATAGAAATGAATTTTTTGCCTGATGTATATGTTCATTGTGAAAAGTGCAATGGAAAAAGGTACAATCGGGAAACGCTTGAGATAAGATACAAGGGAAAGTCTATTAGTGATGTGCTTGACATGACTGTTGATGAAGCTGTTGAATTTTTTCAAAATATTCCTTACATCTATCGAAAAATAAAAGTGCTACAGGAAGTAGGACTTGGATATATTACACTAGGCCAAAGCGCTGTAACTTTAAGTGGCGGAGAAGCGCAACGGGTAAAATTATCAACTGAATTAAGCAAGAGAGATACCGGAAAAACTTTTTATATTTTAGATGAACCTACTACCGGCTTGCACTTTCAGGATATTCAACATCTCGTAGATGTTCTGAACAAATTAGTTGACCGCGGCAATACTGTTCTGGTTATAGAACATAATATGGATATTATCAAAATTGCAGATTACATTATTGATTTAGGTCCGGAAGGAGGGCAGGGAGGAGGAAAAATTTTATTTGAAGGAACACCAGAGCAACTTGCCGAAAATAAAGAAAGTTTTACAGACGATTTTTTAAAAGAGGAACTTATTAAATACAAAAAATAAGACGGGCAAAGCATAGTAATAAAGTTAAAAAATTATAGTTTCAGAGGTTACATTGCACCCGAAAATGCATTGTTTAATAGGTTAACTTTTATTATATACCTTGCCGCGAAGAAAATTTTCTAAGTAAAGTAATATTTAAAATCTTGCCGGGCACTTCATATGGTTTGCTACATCCCTGTTGTAAATATTGTCAAATATTGGCCCCAGCCTTATTCCTAATTTCAGGGATACTGAAAAATAGGCATCATTTTGCCTCGGGTCTCCCCTTTGAGTCCCAGGCGAATAACGGGTTACGCCAGGAGTTACTATTCCAAAAACTTTATCGGATATCTGTCTTGCTATTGCAGCGTTTTGCGGAGTTAAGTACTTGTCAAACAAATTGGGATCGATATAATCTGTACTTACATCATCAATATAATCGGTAAATGTTTTTCTTTCCAAAAACTCAAGGCTTAGATTCACTCTATCTGAAATATAATATTTTGCTCCAAAACCTAAAGGAACACTAAACTGCGTTAAATTATAATTTTTTACCTGAGGAACTTCCGGAAATCCTTCACCCTCCGTATGAAGCGGCTTAAGATCATACCAGGTTGTATTGCCACTGGCATCCGTTAAAGAACCTTGTGGATTGAAATGAAAAACTCCAAAACCAATAACTCCATAAGGCCTTAGCCGCGGTTTATAATCTTCCTGCCCGTTATTTAAAAGCATTAAAGGAAAAACTTCTGCGGCTATATATGCCTCGGAAATATTGGTTTTAAAATCCAGATTACGCTGTTTTCTCCATAATTCATCTACTCCTTTGGTATCGATAATTTTATCGTAGCCGTCCAGTTTTCCAACGGATGCCGCAACCCTGATTCCCAACCATTCATTTGGATAGGCAGTCAAAAAAACTCCCTTCATTATTTTAGTTAACGGTAGATTCAAATCTTTAAGAAAGGTGGTTCCTTTACCGGCGTGCCCTCCCAAATCTCCCAGGAAAAATAAAGGCCCGATGTTTAACCCAACTTCAACTCTTGTTTTCTCATTGCCAAATATTAATGATTGGGAAAAGCTTTTTTCGGAAAGAAAGATGCTTAGTGTTATTAATATGAAACACGCAAGCCAGCAGGCACGTAAACGTTTTTTCATAAGAAGATCAGATTTTTGTTTATTGACGGGTAATCGGTTTAATATTATCCGGCGAAGGATAACGTATTGATAACGACGATTAAGAGTTAATTATTGTACCTGCGGGAATTAAAAATTTTTAACCATAGTGATATGGGGAATACTGTCTTCTATGTAGATATCTCCCTGTTGAATAAAAGAAAAATTTTCGTAAAACTTTATTAGATAAACCTGTGCGCTTATTATAACGGGAATTTGCCCAAAAATTTGGTAGAGTTGCTCAAGACCTTTTTCAAACAATTGTTTTCCTAAAGATCGTCCTCGCATGTCGGAAGATGTTACAACACGACCTATTGAAGCCGCATCCCGATAAGAAATACCTGGAGGAATAATACGGCTATAAGCAACAATCTCGTTATTAAGTATAGCGTAAAAATGATAAGACACAAAATCTTTATTATCACAATCCTGGTATACTACATTTTGTTCTACAGCAAAAACTTCAATTCTTAGTTGAATGATTTTATATAATTCCTCATTAGTTAATTCATTGAATGATTTGCATTGCCAACTAAGCATATGTTGATAAAAAAGTTATGGTTAAATTAAAAGTTTTTTAATTATGAATTGATCAATATCCATATTTTTCCTTCCATCTTTCTTTCAAAAATTTCCTTAATTCTTCTTCTCTGGCATTCTTACCGGGATTATATAAAAGCGTATTCTTTATTTCTTCGGGAAGAAACTCCATCGTGACAAAATTATTTTCAAAACTGTGAGCATATTTATAATCTTTACCATAATCTAATTTCTTCATAAGCTTTGTGGGCGCATTTCTTATGGCAAGTGGCACAGGTAAATCTCCATACTGATTTACCAGCGTTTGTGCCTTACCGATAGCTGCAACTGCCGCATTACTTTTTGGTGATGATGCCAGGTACGTAACACATTGTGACAAGATAATATTTGATTCCGGATAGCCGATCATATTTACAGCCTGAAATGTATTTGTTGCAAGAACCAAAGCAGTTGGGTTAGCATTCCCAATATCTTCGCTGGCAAGTATTACTAAACGTCGCGCAATAAATTTTACATCTTCGCCGCCTTCAATCATGCGGGCCAGCCAATATACAGCGGCATTAGGATCGCTGCCTCGTATCGATTTTATAAATGCTGAAATGATATCATAATGTTGTTCGCCTTTTTTATCATACAAGGCAACTTTAGTTTGGGCAACCTTCATAACGAGATCATCAGTTATCACTAAGCTTTCTGAGCTCTCCGAATCCTGTAAAAGTTGTTGGTTAAAAACTAACTCCAGGAGATTTAATAATTTTCTTGCATCGCCGCCGGATAAATTTATTAGTGCTTCTGTTTCTTTTAATTCAATACTTTTTTGCGAAAGAATTTTATCATCTTTTATAGCGTGATGCAATAACTTAATAAGAGATTCTTTTTCTAATGGCTTTAAAATGTAAACCTGGCAACGACTAAGCAAAGCGCTGTTTACTTCAAAAGATGGGTTTTCTGTTGTGGCGCCTATTAAAGTAATAATTCCTTTTTCAACGGCGCCGAGCAAAGCATCCTGCTGGCCTTTATTGAAACGATGAATTTCATCAATAAAAAGAATGGCATTATCAATTTTTTTTGATTCCTCAATTACTTCACGTACTTCTTTCACACCCGAAGAAATAGCGCTTAAAGTATAAAACGGAAAGTCTAAAGTTTTGGCAATAATATTAGCAATAGTTGTTTTGCCAACTCCCGGAGGTCCCCATAAAATCATTGAAGGAATTTTTCCGTTCTCAATTGAATTGCGTAAAACACTTCCTTTACCTGTAAGATGTTCCTGACCGATGAGATCATTAAGTTTTTTAGGCCGGAGCCTTTCTGCCAAAGGTGGGTTCATTAATTAAAAATTAAAAATGGAAAATGAATCCAAAATTAAATTATCATTTTTCTACAGACTGAAAAGATATTTTAGTGTCTGTTAAATTAATCAGGAAGGTAAGAAATGATATCATTGATTGAAACAGGAGATTGTTTATCATCTAATTCAATTACCACACAATAGCCATTTGCACCACCGGCTTTTAATAAAGCGTTTACTAATTTTTGCTGATCACTTTCTAATCTTTTTCCATTCCATATTTCTTTGGTAGATAAACATCCCTGTGAAGGACTTAACGGAAAGTAAGATTTGTTTGCATAAATGTTAGGATCCATTGTGGTACCATGCGCAATAATTTCTGTGCGTCCTGCGAGGCCGGCGTAATAAGAATAATATAGTGGCAAATAATTTTTAAAATCGTCAGGTAACAATTTTTTATAATAATCTATATTCCACGTTGTATCGGTTATGCTGTTGTCTCCTAAAAACATTTGTATGTTTGCTTCAACAGGCATTAACAATTGAACATTAGCAGTTGGGCCAATAAAACTGCTCATGGAAACACCAAAGCCGTGCATTAAAAAAATTCCTTGTGGCGTATTGCCACCCTGTAGATAAAAAGGAAGATTAGTGGTACTTCTGGCAAGCTGCGGAATGTTAAAAATAATTCCATTACTATCAGTAATAAAATTGCCGGATGAATTTCTTATTACTAACAGTCCCGGGTAGTCGCGGTTCTTTCTTTGAATACTGTACATTATAATTTGCCCTGGGAGAAATTTATTGCTGAACAAATTCGTAAGCAGTTTCTTTGATAAAAAAGTTCCATTTGTTTTTTGTTCTGATAAGTGAACCTGTAACATATATAATGTTGGATCAATAATTCCCTGGTCTCCGAATTTTGTTGCAATTAATTGCTCAATTGTATTGACAAAAGAAGAATCTTTTTTTTGCTGAAATAAATACTCAGCACACAATGCAAATACTTTTGGATCAGCAGTATTGTTAAGCAAACTTTTTACGTTACGAAAAAATATTCCGGGATAATTTGAATAAGCTAATTCCAACAATGCTTTTTGAAAATCTGTGATCCTTTGTTCTATTACTTCAAATGCTGTATGAATTTTTTCATCAGTGAAAGGAGATTTATAAAGCAACACTTCTATAGCGCTGAAGGCATCTTCCCAATTCTCTTCCGTTGAATCATTTAAGGGAAGAGACAAGTTTTTGTTGATTGAATATTTTATAAGCCTGTCATGCAATTTTGCCTTTGCAGCATCGGTAGTGTAAGATGCATAAAGAGGGGCGTCGTACTGCGCAAATGTTTTTATGAAAAAAAGAGTAAGAATTAATGTAATCAAGTATTTAAAATAAAACATTCTTTCACTTTACGATTAAACTTTTAATTATAAGATTGTGCAAATATTAATGCTGAGTTAATATATGGTATGCGATTGCATAAAGAAATTTTTATACTTCAATTATTATTAATGAAAGTTTTTTAATTATTTCCACTTTCCTCTCAATCTTTTTTGAATTTTTAATCCATCTTCTAAGTGAGGCAATTTGCCAAAAAAAATTTTAACAACAGGATTTTGTTTTCTTCTTAAGTATTTCTTTTATTTTTTTTTCAGGCGTACTTTTTGGAATCTCTATAATCACATTAAAAAACTTATGCTTAATGTAAGGTTTTATTTCAAATCTAATTTTATCTGCAACTCCTCCAATTGTTTTTCATCAATAGTTGAAGGAGCATCAATCATCACATCTCTTCCTGAATTATTTTTTGGAAAAGCAATAAAGTCGCGGATAGATTCGCTTCCTCCGAGAATGGCGCACAAACGATCAAACCCAAATGCGATGCCGCCGTGCGGCGGAGCGCCATATTCAAAAGCTCCCAATAAGAAACCAAACTTATGTTGCGATTCTTCTTTGCTCATACCTAAAGCGGCAAACATTTTTTCCTGCAATTCTCTTTGATAAATTCGTATAGAACCGCCGCCAATTTCATTGCCATTTAAAACCATATCATAGGCATTGGCCTTAATTTTTGAATAAGGATGTTCTAAGTATTTATCAGCATTTTCAATGGAAGGATTGTTGTTGATCATTACATCAATATCTTCCGGCTTTGGCGATGTAAACGGATGGTGGCGTGCCACCCAACGGTTTCCTTCATCATCGTATTCAAATAATGGAAAATCAGTAACCCATAAAAGTTTAAATTCTTCCGGCTTACGCAGGCCTAATCTACCGCCCATGTATAAACGCAGTTCGCTAATAGCTTTCCTGGTGCGTTCTTCTTTGCCCGTTACAATTAAAATGAGATCGCCAATGGTTGTGTTACAGAATCCGGCAAATGATTTTAACTGTTCT
>CBIGQT010000074.1:0-8967 GCA_966191655.1 uncultured Ginsengibacter sp. | reverse complement strand
CCATAAAACTTTACGCGGACCGCGTGGCGGAATTATTTTAATGAAGAAAGATTTTGAAAATCCTTTCGGACAAAAAGATAACAAAGGGAATCTTAAAATGATGAGCAACCTGCTCGATATGGGCGTTTTCCCCGGAACTCAGGGCGGTCCTTTAGAACATATCATTGCAGCAAAGGCGGTTGCCTTTGGCGAAATCTTAATGGATGAATTTACTGATTATGCAAAGCAAATACAGGTGAATGCCCAGGCAATGGCAAAAGAGTTTAATGCAAAAGGTTACGATTTAATAAGCAACGGAACGGATAATCATTTGATGTTGATTGATCTGCGCAATAAAAATATAACAGGCAAAAAGGCGCAGGAAACCCTAGATAAAGCCGGTATCACTCTAAATAAAAATGCAGTTCCTTTTGATGATAAAAGCCCGTTTGTAACTTCAGGCATACGGGTAGGCGTACCCGCAATTACAACAAGAGGAATGAAAGAAAATGATATGAAAGAAGTAGTAGATCTTGTTGATAAGATTCTCATGAACCTGGATGATGAAAAACTAATTGCTTCTGTAAAAAATGAAGTGATAGATTTAATGGGAAAATTTCCTTTGTACCCCGGGCTCAATTAAAATTATAGTTATTGAAAAGTACCAATTAATTTTACAATAAATTAAATTTCATGATACAGCGTGTACAAACCTTGTGGATGATATTGGCAGCCTTGGCGGTTTTCCTAACCTTACAGTTTCCTTTTTATGGCGGCACACTTGTAACAGATAATAGCTACCACGCAATAACTGCTACCGACAATTTGTTGCTTTTAATGCTTACGAGTGCGTTAGGAACCGGCATAGCTATTGACATTTTTTTATATAAAAACAGGAAGCTACAAATGCGTATTACGATTGCCGCGATATTACTTGAATGCCTTATAATTTTTCTTTATATACAACAGATTTCGAAATTCTCTAACGGCAATTTTGCTCTTACATCAGCATTGCATATTCTTGTTTTAGTATTCCTATTTTTTGCAATTGGAGGAATTTACAGAGATTCAAAGTTGATAAGAGAGAGCAACCGATTAAGATAAATACTTCAGCAATGATTGCTGAAGTAGGTTTATCATCTATTTAAATATACTTTCCCGTATAACTTTCTTTCACTTTTTTTAAGCCTGCTGGAATGCCGGCATACACTACATTGCCTCCACCATCACCCGCTTCAGGGCCAAGGTCAATTACCCAATCAGCAGATTTTATAACATCTGTATTGTGCTCAATCACAATAATAGAGTGGCCTTGTTCAATGAGTGCATTAAAAGATGCCAATAATTTTTTTATATCATGAAAATGAAGGCCGGTTGTTGGCTCGTCAAAAATGAAAAGCAGGTTTCCCAGTCCTTTTCCCTTACCTAAAAATGAAGCAAGCTTTACACGCTGTGCTTCACCACCACTCAATGTATCAGAAGATTGTCCCAGTTTTATATAACCTAAACCAACATCACTCAACGGCTGAATTTTTTTAGCAACATCTATTCCTGATGCTTCGTTTTTCTTATGGGTCTTTTCTTTTGTGAAAAATTCAATTGCTTCATCAACACTCATTTCAAGCACATCATAAATATTTTTTTCCTGGTAAGTCACTTCAAGTACTTCCTGCTTAAACCGTTTACCTCCACACACATCACAAATCAAATGAACATCTGCAAGAAACTGCATTTCCACCACCTGCTCTCCTTCTCCTTTGCATGCATCGCATCGTCCGCCGTCAACATTAAAAGAAAAATGTTTGGGCAAATAGCCACGCATTTTACTAAGAGGTTGCTTGCTGAAGAGCTCCCGTATTTCATCATAAGCCTTTATATAGGTAACAGGATTACTTCGCGATGATTTTCCAATAGGATTTTGATCTATCATTTCAATTTCAGAGATGTAATCCAGATCACCGGCTAGCCCCTTACTCAATCCCGCTTTCTCTGCAAATTCTCCTTTTAGCTTCTTTAATAATGGATATAATAACTGTTTTACCAATGTTGTTTTGCCACTGCCGCTTACCCCACTCACCACACACAAAACATTTAAGGGAAACACCACATCAATATTTTGCAAATTATTTTGTCGTGCACCCTTCACCGTTATCGAACGGTTCCATTTACGAATATGCTTTGGTGGCTCAATAGATAATTTGCCACTTAAGTATTTTCCTGTAAGGCTTTCAGGATTACTTACGATATCATCATAATCTCCTTCAGCAATTATTTCACCACCAAGATGGCTTGCCAAAGGCCCCATATCAATTATATGATCTGCTTCACGCATCATCATCTCATCATGCTCTACCACGATAACCGTATTGCCAAGATCACGAAGATTTTTTAGCACGACAATTAAACGTTCTGTGTCTCTTGAATGAAGGCCAATTGAAGGCTCATCTAATATATATAGTGAATTGGTAAGATTGCTGCCGAGGCTTCTTGTAAGTTGAATACGCTGGCTTTCTCCGCCGCTCAATGAGTTCGCTAACCTGTTCAACGTTAAATAACCTAAACCAACATCGAGCAATGTTGACAGCCGGTTATTAATTTCTATTAAAATTCTTTTTCCAACCGTTTTTTCATATGCTGATAATTCAATTTCATCAAACCATTTTTTAAGATCTCTTACGGGCATTTCGCAGAGCTCTCCAATATTTTTATGATTAACCTGAACATACAACGCTTCTTTTCTAAGCCGGTATCCATGGCATTCCGGGCATAATGTTCTCCCGCGATAACGGCTTAACAAAACCCTGTATTGAACCTTATAAAGATTTTGCTCTACTTCTTTAAAAAATTCATCAAGCCCGGAAAAATAAGCGTTGCCGGTCCATAAAAGATTATATTGGGCTGAGGTGAAATCAATAATGGGTTTATGAACCGGGAAGTCGAAATGACGTGCCGAACGAATCAACTTTTCTTTCCATAAGCCCAATTTTTCTCCACGCCATGGCGCGATGGCATTTTCAAAAACACTTAATCTTTTGTCGGGAATTACCAAATCAGGATCAATGCCCAGCACCAAAGAAAATCCACCACAAACAGGGCAAGCTCCATAAGGATTATTAAACGAAAATAAATTAGGAACAGGTTCTTCAAACTTTATTCCATCAAGTTCAAACTTATTTGAAAAATGCAAAGTATCTTTTCCATTTACTTCAAGTGTTACTTCTCCTTCACCTTCATAAAAGGCGGTAGTAACGGAGTCGGTTATACGATGTTTATCATCCTCGTCAAAATCTTTTATGAGTAACCTGTCAACAAGAACGTAAGTTGTTGCATGATTAAATATTGAAGACAGATTTTTTTTATCCTGTATATCTTCAATTCTTATAACCTCTCCATTTGCATAAATTCTTGAAAAACCTTTTTGCATTAAAATATTCAACTCTTCTTTTACATCCCTGTTGTGATGTTGTCTGAAGGCAACCAGCAATAAAACCTTATCACCTTTCTTTAACCCACTAATTGCATTCATTACATCACTAACGTCATCTTTTTTTACTTCCCTCCCACTTACAGGGGATATGGTTTTTCCAACTCTGGCAAATAACAAACGCAGGTAATCATATATTTCCGTCATGCTGCCTACAGTAGAGCGTGGCGTGCGTGTAATAACTTTTTGTTCAATGGCAATTGCAGGACATAATCCCTTGATATAATCTACATCAGGCTTATTCATGCGGGCCATAAATTGCCTTGCATAAGCGCTAAGGCTTTCTGCATAACGTCTTTGGCCTTCTGCAAATAATGTATCTATAGTTAAAGAAGATTTACCGGAACCTGATACGCCCGTAACAACAATAAATTTATTTCGGGGAATTTCAACCGTTATGTTTTTAAGATTATGAACCCTGGCGCCTTTAATAAAAATATTATTTGAAGGAACTATATGCTGAAGTATTTTACCTTTGGAAATTTTACTTGTATTCATTTTGCGGATTGCAAAAATAGCGATTCGTATTTTTACGAATACATTCCGAGTACTATTGCCCTAATTTAGAATAATCGTAAAAAAATTTAGCAAAACATTTGGAAGTTTTATTTAATGACCTAATTTAGGTCTTCCAATTATCCTGAAAGAAATGAAGAACCTTCTGCACTTCAGCAATAGATTCCCGCATTTATTTTCTTCTTAATTGGTGGTGACTTACACAATATCCTAAACCAAAAATTGTAAACAGTTTATGAAATCCATGAGCCCATTATCCGACCAACAATTGATTCATCTTTACCTTGATGGAGACGTTGAAGCCTTAACTCATCTTGTACATCGCTACAAAGACAAGATTTACACCTCAATCTACTTATTGGTAAAAGACAAATATCTTGCCGAAGATATTTTCCAGGATGCTTTTATCAGGGTGATTGATACTATTAACAGTGGCCGCTATACCGACGAAGGAAAATTTTTACCTTGGGCAATGCGAATTGCACACAATTTATGTGTGGACCATTTTAGAAAAGCGCAGTCCATCTATCAAAACAAGTGATGACCGCGACATTTTTGAAGTAATTAATTTTTCTGAGGCAGGTGCAGATGAAAAAATGATGCAACTTCAAAGTCATGACAGGGTAAGAAGATTATTAGAAATGTTACCCGAAGACCAAAGGGAAGTAATTGTAATGCGGCATTATGCAGATCTCAGTTTTAAAGAGATTGCCAAATTAACCAACTGCAGCATTAATACCGCTATAGGTCGCATGCGCTATGGTCTTATTAATTTAAGAAAGATGATGACGGAAAAGCAAATTGCTCTATAATAAATTTATAACCCCCAACTTAGGAACCCAATCCTCTTCAATAACTGAAGGGGATTTTTTTATAATTAAAATAATTTTGTTTAAAACATATTTTTTTCAATTAACATTTTTTTAAACAATTTCCTGAGCATACTTTTTAAACCAATGGTTTTTTTAAACGTCACTTATTCTCAAACTAATTTTATGAATAAATACATTGCTGCCTTTTTAATTTGCTTCTTTTGTTTTGCTTCTTTTGCTGATGCGCAGGTTGGTGTTTATATTGGCCCACGATTTGGATATGGCCCTGCTTATGGAAGACCACCACAACCTCATCCTGGAAAAAGAAGGGCTCAAAATCTTCCCAAATTTGAACCTTCCGTGAATCTTTCATTTGGTTATGGGTTTCCTAACCTCGACAAATATGAGCTTCCTGAATTTTATGATCTCTATAAAGGAACCGTTACTTCCCAAACAGGACCAATTACCGGTGCAATTGATTACAGGTTTTCACGCAATATGAGTATAGGCGTTTTAGTGACGCATGGAAAAGTAACCGCTCCTTATTATGATTATAATACTGGCGCTCCTATGTTCAGCGGCTCATTAGATAACTGGAGTGTTATGTTCAATTTTATGAATTATATTCCTGCAGGCGAAAAAGTAACTCCGTACATAAGAACTGCAATTGGCATCAATACCTGGCAACAGAATTATACCGATGGACGGGGAAATAAAATAAATATGGATGGCGCTCCATCAGAACTGGCTTACCAGGTTGGGCTTGGAGCTGATTTTTATTTATCAAAAAATGCAGGTATATTTTTAGAAGGAGGCTATGGCAAATATATTATGCATGGTGGCCTCACTTTTAAGTTCTGATACATAGTTGTATTATTTACAGGCTTACCTCTTTCCACAAAGACGCAAAAACCACAAAGTTCTCCTTTGTGTTCTTAGCAGCTTTATTGGAAAATTTTTTGTGATACAGCAAGATCAGCTTATTCCACATCGCAAAATCATAATTAATAGCCATCAAAAAATATTCTTACTATATAAATAAAATTCAGCTTAAATACCGCTATTAGATAAAGTACATATTACGGCTAAATGATTGTCAATATTACAATTCTGCTACATTTGCAGATATTTTGTAAAGAAGAAACATTGTGTTTGAATTGATTTTGTTTTAAGAACTTAAATTTGTGCAGTGAGCAAAAATCTCAATAAAGTAACCGCAGCAGGGTTACTTATTGCTTTAGGAATTATTTACGGCGACATCGGGACTTCACCACTCTACGTTTTAAATGCCATTATAAGAGATAAAGTAATTTCACAGGAACTTATATTAGGGGGATTATCCTGCATTATATGGACGCTTACCCTTCAGACGACAATAAAATATGTAATACTTACTTTAAAAGCCGATAACAAAGGTGAAGGGGGTATTTTTTCCTTATACGCCCTGGTCAGGAGGCAAAGAAAATGGTTGGTATTTCCGGCCATTATTGGTGGTGCTTCATTATTAGCCGATGGAATGATAACGCCTCCAATATCTGTTACATCAGCGATAGAAGGGTTAAAACAAATACAGCTCTTTAGTGGCACCCCTCATTCAACGATCGTTTACATTGTACTGGCAATTTTATTTTTACTTTTTTTTGCTCAGCAATTTGGCACGGCTTCAATAGGTAAAATGTTTGGCCCTATCATGTTTACCTGGTTTTTAATGTTAGCCGTTTTAGGATTTGCCCACATTTTTGATGACCTCTATATTTTCAAAGCTTTTAATCCTTTATATGCAATAAAATTATTGACTTTATATCCCGGTGGCTTCTGGATATTGGGAGCTGTATTTCTTTGTACAACAGGCGCTGAAGCTTTATACAGTGATCTTGGTCACTGCGGAAGAGATAATATTCGATTTTCGTGGATCTATGTAAAATCCGCTTTAATAATTAATTACCTCGGCCAGGGCGCATGGTTATTATCAAATCATTCAGGTAAAATTTTTACAAAAAGTGTTATTGATAATGGGTTTAATCCTTTTTATGGAATCATGCCGGAGAGTTTTAAAATTATAGGAATTGTAATTGCAACTGTGGCCGCAATTATTGCAAGCCAGGCGCTCATTAGTGGTTCGTTTACCCTTATCAGTGAGAGCATGCGATTAAACCTTTGGCCAAAAATGAAAATTAATTATCCAACAGAAGAAAGAGGACAATTATTTATTCCCGGCATTAATACGATGCTCTTTATCGGCTGCGTGGGTATTACCGTTTATTTCAAAACTTCATCAAATATGGAAGCTGCTTATGGACTGGCTATTACTTTATGCATGCTGGCAACTTCTATTTTGTTTGCAAATTTTCTTGTGTCGCGAAGAACTTCCAAACCTTTTATTTATTTATACCTCGCAATTTACCTTTCGATTGAATTAAGCTTTTTGTTTGCAAACCTCAGTAAGTTTCCACATGGCGGCTTTGTAACATTGATTGTGGGCGGAGCGCTTTTTTCCATAATGTATGTATGGTTCAGGGCCCGAAAAGTGAAAAATCGTTATGTTGAATTTGTTCGTCTTGAGCAATACCTTCCCACTATCCAGGAATTGAGTAACGATCATACCATTCCCAAATATGCCACTCATTTAGTTTATTTAACAAGCGCTAACAATCCAAAAGAAATTGAACATAAAATAATTTATTCCATTCTTAACAGGAAGCCTAAGCGTGCAGATATTTATTGGTTTGTTCATGTTGACACGCAGGATGACCCTTACACGAGTGAATATTCAGTAGAGACAATAATTCCCAACGAAATAATAAGAGTGGAATTCCGTCTTGGCTTTCGGATGGAACCAAGAATTAATTTAATGTTCAGAAAAGTTGTGGAAGATATGGTTTCTAATAAAGAAGTAAATATTACCAGCCGTTACGAAAGTCTTCAGCGCAATAATGTGGTTGGCGATTTCCAGTTTATTGTAATGGAAAAATTTCTTTCACAAGACAATGAATTACCCTTCTTCGAAAAAATAATTATGAAATTATATTTCTGGTTAAAAAGAATCAGCCTCAGTGAGGAGAGAGGTTTTGGCCTTGAGCAAAGTAATGTTACAGTAGAAAAATTCCCGCTGATAGTAGCTCCTGTAAATAAATTAAAACTAAGCCGCATCTTCAACGATGAGAGGTGACAAATGAGCAACAGGCAATTTTATAACAACAGTCAAAAAGCAAATCCATCTCTTATTATTCAATTTTTTTTAATTTTTCCTGTACATTGTAATAGGTTATTGCAAAATTACCGTGTGTTAATTATTAACTACTTTGTCTTCAACTTTAATATATATTATTGCCGGTTATGCAATTGTCCTTATTATTATTTATGTTATCCAGGAAAAATTAATTTTTAAGCCTGAAAAATTAAAACAGGATTTTCGGTATAAATATGATGTTCCCTTTAAAGAATTGTTTATTGATGTAGAACCTGGGGCAAGAATTAATGGCCTTCATTTTTATGTGAAAGAACCGCTTGGCCTTATTCTATATTTTCATGGAAATACAAGGAGCATAAAAGGGTGGGCCAAGTATGCCAAAGATTTTTACAGGTATCAGTATGATGTAGTGATGGTGGACTATCGCGGATTTGGAAAAAGTACTGGTAAACGTGGTGAGAAGGCAATGTTTAAAGATATGCAGGTAGTTTACGATTCTCTTGCCATTCAATATCATGAGAACCATATAATCATTTATGGAAGAAGTCTTGGCAGCGGATTTGCGTCTAAGCTTGCCAGTGATAATTCACCCAGGTATTTAATTTTAGATGCTCCTTTTTACAGCTTTGAAAAAGCTGTGCAGCGTTTCCTGCCGATATTACCTATAAAATATGTATTGCGTTTCCAGTTACAAACCAATAAGTGGATACGCAAAGTTAATTGCCATACTTATATTATACACGGTACCAAAGACTGGCTGATTCCAATAAAACAAAGTGAGCAGCTTCAACAATTAAATCCGCATAAAATAACGTTGATACGAATTGTGGGCGGCGGACATAATAACCTTCCCTCTTTTCCTGAATATCATAATTTCATAAGAGATATTCTTGCGCCATAATCTATATAAGGAATTATTGAAAAATAAAAGATGAAAAAAAATAAAACAGTAAGATCGTCAAAACAAAAAATTATAAGATGGGTGA
>CBIGQT010000073.1:0-8975 GCA_966191655.1 uncultured Ginsengibacter sp. | reverse complement strand
CATTATTTAGCAAAAGCATATTTATCCAGGGCAAGTGAAATAAACAGTTCATTGAATGCTTCCACGGTAAATTCAGATTTAACATCTGCAGTTACACTTTGCGACCAGGTAATAGCCAATCACCCATTAGCCCCGGATTTTAAAAGTTTATGGAATTTTACCGGTATCAATGGAGCCAATGAAAAATTACCGGAACTCATTCTTTCTGCTCAATTTACGAACGATGTAACTACTAATCTCGCCAATGGGAATACTCAACATTTATATTTTGTTTCAAGATATGATATTCAAGACCAAATGGCCCGTGATTTAACCGGCGACAGGCCCTTTAGTAGATTAGCGTCCACTTATTACGACTATCATTTATATGATATGGTTAATGATTCAAGATTTTGGAAATCATTTCGAACCAAAAGTGCTATAAACGGAGCGTCACCAGTTTCCCCAAATGTTAAAGGAGATTTAGGAATTATGTTTGTAATCGATCAGCCAGGTGACACGCGATTTCCTTTGTCCAAAATATGTAAAGGTACGTCAGGAACTAATCTTGTCACAGATGTTAATGGCACCGGGAGACCGATACCAACTACTTATGTAGCTTATCCTAATGGTGCAACAACTGACGGTGCACTGAACACCGATTTGACGACTGCTTATCAAGCTTTCCCATCTTTAAGTAAATACCTGGATGGTTCAAGAAATACCTTAAATGATGTTGTTGGCCATAGGGATTTTATTTTAGCCCGTTCAGCCGAAACTTATTTAATGGCTGCTGAGGCAAAAATAAGATTGGCTCAAGCTGGCCAGGGTAGTTTTGCAGATGCTTTGCCTTATATTAATGCAGTTAGAACACGGGCACAGTACGTTGATGGAGAAGACCGGGCTGCCTATAATGATGGAGGTAATACATTGCAGTCTCAATCCCTGCAGCCAGCTGGCATAACAAGTTCTTTTTATCCGGGGAATTCATATTACGAATCAAATAATATTCCGGTTACTACTGCGGCATCTGCAAATTTGGCAATTACAGATATTGGCTCTTTGCCTGCACAAGATGAACATATTATCAGCGCTTTAGGATTGTCAAGTTCATACGATAGAATGTTATGCCTTGTATTAGATGAGCGTTCCCGCGAATTAATGGGAGAATATCATCGTTGGGAAGATTTGTCCCGTACTATGACTTTGGTTGCCCGTACTAAGGCATTTAATCCTGAGGCGGCACCTAACATCCAGGATAAAAATAACCTGAGGCCAATACCACAATCTTTCCTGGATGGTATTCAAGGCGGAGGACTTGCGTTAACACCAGATCAAAAACAAGCCATGCAAAATCCCGGATATTGATTTTTAAAATATCAGTTTATAAAAGACAGGTGTAAGCCTGTCTTTTTAGTTACTACAAAAATATTACATTATGAAAAGCATAAAATTTATTAGCTGCTTTGTTTTTTTTAATTGCCTCGTATGTTTTACCACAAATGCCCAGCAAAAAGAAAACGATGTGACTGCTCCTTTAGATGCTTTGCAACCTGACTATGCTGTACCATATAAAATCCCCACAGCAACAAGTATTAAAATGGTAATGGATAAGATTTTTTATTATTTAGACAGTGTAACACCTCCCCAATTTATTAATAAGATAACAGGCCATGTGCTTACGACTCCAACACTTGTAGATACCAACACCATTTTTAAACAAGGCGATTTTAGATTAACCAGTTACGAATGGGGAGTAACTTATGCTGCCATGCTGCATGTTTTTAAAAGTACAGGAGATGATAAATATCTTGATTATACAAAAAAGCGTTTTCAGGTTATTGGCGAATATGCAAATGCATTTAAATCATTATATCAAAAAACACCATCTGCTTATAATCCATTAAGACAGGTAATAGATCCTAAAGCATTGGATGACGCCGGGGCTATGTGTGCTGCAATGATACAATTGCAACGAACCGATGCATCCGCTAATATTAAGCCACTAATTGAAAATTACATTAATTATATTTCTACAAAACAATACAGGCTGAAAGACGGAACGCTTGCACGAAACCGTCCACAAAAAAATACATTGTGGTTAGATGATTTATATATGAGTGTGCCTGCACTCGCACAAATGGGTAAGTTAACAGGGGATACAAAATATTATGATGATGCTGTAAAACAGGTATTACAATTTAGCTCAAAAATGTTTAATACAAATTTGAATATCTACATGCATGGATGGGTAGAGGAAATGCAGGACCATCCCGAATTTCATTGGGCAAGAGCTAATGGATGGGCAATACTGGCAATGACAGAATTATTAAATGTACTGCCTGAAAATTATAATGGCAGAGATAAAGTTTTACATCAATTACAATTGCATATTAAAGGGTTAACGCCCTTGCAATCTGGTAAAGGATTTTGGCATCAGCTATTGGATCAAAATGATTCTTATTTGGAAACTTCCGCGACTGCTATTTATGCCTATTGTATTGCTAATGCAATTGACAAAGGATGGATAGATGCTAAAGCGTATGGTCCTGCTTGCATATTGGCATGGGATGCAATTACTACAAAGGTCAATGATATAGGACAAGTGGAAGGCACCTGTGTGGGAACCGGAATGGCTTTCGATCCTGAATTTTACTACTACCGGCCCACCAATATTTTTGCAGCGCATGGTTATGGTCCGGTGCTTTTGGCTGGCGCCGAAATTATTAACTTATTAAAAAAGTATTCATTTACCATGAACGACAGTTCTATTCAAATTCAATAATTGATGAAACTGTTTTTGAATATTTTCCTTCTTTCTTTTGTAACAAACCTTGCCGTCGCTCAATCTTTTAAATTCGATTTTGGTACCGGCACTATCGCTCACGGCTATACGAAGATTACACCAGATTCGAAATTTAGTTATGTAGTGGGTTTTGGATTTAACGAGGGAAGCAAGGTGACAGCCATAAAACGAAAAGGCAATGATATTTTAAGATGCGATTACATTACCAGCAATAAACCATTTTATTTTTCGGTAAAAATTCCTGAAGGCAATTATGATGTAAAAATTATTTTGGGCGACAAGAATGGAACATCAGCGACAACGGTTCGTGCCGAAAACAGGAGGTTGTTTCTTCAAAACATAAGAACTAAAAAAGGAGAAATCGTAGAAAAAATATTTACGATACAAGTAAGAGATAGTACGATAAAAGATATTGTAGGCAATGTTATAGACAAAGTAAAATTAAAATCACGTGAGATAAATTATTTTCATTGGGATAATTTATTAACCATAGAATTTAATGATTCGATGCCAAAAGTCTGTGGTATAGAAATTACACCGAACAAAAAGGCAACCACAATTTTTTTAGCAGGCAATTCCACAGTGGTTGACCAGGATAGGGAACCCTGGACGGCGTGGGGGCAAATATTTCCATTGTTCTTTGAACCGAAAAATATTTGCATTGCCAACTATGCCGAAAGCGGTGAAACATTGAAGGCATTCAAAAACGAAAAGCGTTTAGAAAAAGTCTGGAGCATGGCAAAGCCCGGCGATTATTTATTTATTGAATTTGCACACAACGACCAGAAACCGGGAGTCAACCATCTTGATCCGTTTACAACTTACAAGGCAACTTTAAAAGAATGGATTGATGAAGCAAGAAAGCGAAAAGTAGCACCAGTGCTGATTACCTCCATGCATCGCAGAAATTTTGATTCATTGGGACATATCATTAACACCCTATCTGATTATCCCGGGGCCATGCGCCAAACTGCAAAAGAAGAGCATGTGATGCTGATTGATTTAAATGCCATGAGTAAAATTTTGTATGAGGCATGGGGACCGGAAAAATCATTAAAAGCTTTTGTTCATTATCCGGCAAATACTTTTCCCGGGCAGGATAGAGAGTTGAAAGACGATACACATTTTAATGCTTATGGCGCTTATGAACTTGCCCGTTGCATTGTACAATCAATGAAAGATCAGCACTTACCTTTTGCCAAATTTTTGAAGAAAGATATTCCCGCATTTAATCCTGCAAAACCTGACCCGGTTGAAAAATTTTATTGGCCGCTTAGTACGTTAATGTCATCGGTAAAACCCGACGGGAATTAATAATTTTTTATCTCAGGATAGCGCAGGATGATATTGCATGAGGCTTTCGATACATTGCCGGACTGTTTTGATTGTAGAAGAAAATTAATAACCAGTTAAGCCAACTTTACAATACAGATATTTTATGCGCAAAAAATTTATAGCATGTTTCATTTTAATAGCAGGAGTTGTTACCCACGTTGCAGCACAGCAGAAATATGGATTGAAAATTACTGAACAAAACACAGGAAATTCTTTTAAGTTGTTTAGTCCGGCCTCAGTTGCTTCATTGAGTTTTGATGCGAATGATGCAAAAGTTGTTCCTATTGCAGCAACCGCTTTTGTTAATGATATAGGATTGGTTTCGGGCAAACAAATGCAATTAAATACTTACCAGCTTTCCGATTCATCTACGATTATAGCGGGTACAATAGGTCAATCAAAATTGATTGATGATTTGGTGAAATTAAAACTGCTTGATATATCTGCTATTGAAAATAAATGGGAGTGTTTTATTATTAAAGTGATCAGTCCAAATAAATTGGTGATTGCGGGCAGCGATGCGAGAGGAACAGCCTTTGGTATTTTTCATTTATCAAAATTGTTAGGCGTTTCCCCCTGGGTATGGTGGGCTGATGCAGCACCACAGAAAAAAGATCAACTCTTTATTTCCGGTTTGTATATTTCGAAAGAGCCTTCGGTAAAATACCGCGGTATATTTTTAAATGATGAAGACTGGGGTTTGCAGCCCTGGGCAGCAAAAACTTTTGAACCGGAAACGGGTGATATTGGGCCGAAAACCTATGCGAAAATTTTTGAATTGTTGTTACGCTTAAAAGCCAATCTTATTTGGCCCGCTATGCATCGCTGCACCAAACCATTTTTCACAATACCGGGAAACACAAAAGTAGCGGAAGATTATGCGATCATTATTGGTTCATCACATGCAGAGCCTATGCTGCGCAATAATGTTGGCGAATGGGATGAGAAAACGATGGGGCAATTCAATTATATTTCTAACAAAGAAAAAGTAATGCAATATTGGGAAGACAGAGTAAAGGAAAGCAGCAATCTCAATGCAATATACACACTGGGAATGCGTGGTGTGCATGACAGTAAAATGGAAGGTGTAAACGATGCAAAAGATGCCGTGCCATTGTTGGAAAATATTTTTAAAGATCAGCGTCAGATGCTGGCCCGTTATGTAAATAAAGATGTAACCAAAATACCTCAGGTATTTACGGCATATAAAGAAGTATTGGAAATTTATGATAATGGGTTAAAACTTCCGGAAGATGTAACATTGGTTTGGCCAGATGATAACTATGGTTACATCGAACGGCTCAATAATGAAGATGAAGAAAAGCGACCTGGTGGCTCTGGTGTCTATTATCATGCTTCGTATTGGGGTCGTCCGCACGATTACCTGTGGATCAGCAGCACACATCCGGAGTTGATACAGGAAGAAATGATGAAAGCATTTAACAATGGCTCTGATCGCTTATGGGTATTAAATGTAGGTGATATCAAGCCATTGGAATACAACATAGAAATGTTTATGGATATGGCTTATGATGCTACGCCGTTTAGGAACTATGGTTTTGCAAAACAGCATCTGTTCAATTGGACGGCTTCTTTGTTTGGAAAGGAAAAAGCAAAAATCATACAACCTGTTTTGTGGGATTATTATCAACTGGCCTACGAACGCAGGCCCGAATTTATGGGCTGGAGCCAAACTGAACCAATAACGAAAACAAACTATACTACGTTTAATCATTTTTATTATGGTGATGAAGCGCAGAAAAGAATTGATCGCTACCAGTCGTTGGAGAACGAAGTAAAAAGTCTTCGCAAACAAATGCAGACAAAAGATGCGGCGGCTTTTTATCAGTTGGTATATTACCCGGTTGTAGGAGCTTCATTAATGAATAAAAAGTTATTGTACCGGGACAAAAGTTATTTATATGCTAAGCAAAATCGGTTGAGCGCATTGGATTATGCCGCACAATCAAAAGCTGCTTACGACAGCATTGTTGCAGAAACAGATTATTTTAATAATCAGTTATCGGGTGGCAAATGGAAGTATATGATGTCAATGGCGCCAAGAGAACTTCCGGTATTTCTTCCGCCGGAATTGCCAACGCTCAGTATGGACACATCTTCTTTTTGGGGTATTGCACCCGAAGGATTTGTTACAAAGGACTCTTCACTGGTGGCGGATGGCGCTCAATTACATTTGCCTTCATTCGATAATCTAAATAAACAGCAATACTTTATTGATGTTTTCCTCACGTCAAATAAAACAATTAATTGGAAAACTATCGTTACTCCGTGGATAAAACTTTCAACAACAAAGGGAATATTAACGCCGGGTGCGGGTAAAGACCAAATACGTTTGTATGTAACGGTTGATTGGAATAAAATTCCGGCGAAACAAACCTCCAATGGAAAGATATTATTTGAAGCTGATGGCAAACAAGTGTCTGTGACAGTTTCTGCTGCAAGCATTAATTTAAACAATTTCAAAGGGTTTGTTGAAAACAATGGTTATGTTTCTATTTATCCTGTTCATTACAACAGGCTTAAAAAACAAAGCTATGCTGATTGGTATGTGTTACCCGGTTTAGGTTACACAGGCGATGCGCTGAAATCGAGGGAAGTTCCGCTTGCAAACAAGGGTAATCTGGATGATACAGCCTGGATAAAGAAAAACAGTTCGTATGCAGAGTATGATTTTTATACTTTCTCAAATGCTAATGCTACAGTTACCGTTTTTAGTGTGCCCACGCATCCGTTGAATAACTTTTACAGCATGCGTTATGCTGTAACGGTAGACAACGGCGCCTTGCAAATAGCAGACTTCAAAACTTACGGCAGAAGTGAAGAATGGAAACAGAATGTATTACGGAACAGGGCTGAGAAAAAGATCAAACTATCCATGCTGGAGAAAGGGAAGCACAAGCTTCGCATTTATGCAATTGATCCCGGTGTAATGTTGGATGGAATATTGATCGATCCCGGCGGTTTAAAAACGGCTTACGGTGCAATTGATGAAACGAGAAAATGAAACATTTAGTGTGAAAAAATATTTAGTAATCTTCCTGATCCTGTGCCAATTTCAATCTGCAAAATCACAAAGCGACAGCGTTTACATGTTTTGCTATTTCAAAGACAACGGGCAGGATGGATTGCATTTAGCGTATAGCCTTGATGGTTATAACTGGTCTGCTTTAAAACATGATAGCTCTTTCCTGAAGCCTGAAGTCGCAAAAGATAAACTAATGCGTGATCCCTGTATTATTCGCGGTGCAGCCCTCGCCCAAACGCAACTTCCACGAACAATCCAATCCTTCGATACCTCCTGGAAATTTTTCAAAGGTGACACTAACGGTGCAGAACAAACAATTTTTAACGATGCAAACTGGCGTTCATTAAACCTTCCGCACGACTGGAGTATAGAAGGCCCTTATGACAGGAATAATACAACAGGACGTGGCGGCGGCTACTTACCCGATGGTATTGGTTGGTATAGAAAAACGTTCACATTAAATGATGAAGATGCTTCAAAGCTGGTGTTTATAGACTTCGATGGAGTAATGGCTAACAGCGATGTTTGGATAAACGGTTATCATTTGGGTAAGCGGCCTTATGGTTACAGTAGTTTTGAATATGAATTAACCGGTCATTTAAATTTTGGAAACGATAAAAAAAATGTAATTGCAGTTCGTGCAGATAATTCAATTCAGCCTGCTTCACGCTGGTACACGGGCGCAGGAATTTACAGGCACGTTCACCTCGTAATTACTAATCCTGTGCATGTTACACATTGGGGTTCTTTTATTATTGCTTCAAATGTTTCTAAACAAAATGCGTTAGTTCAAATTCGAACGAATGTCATTAATCAATCCGCTTCTTCCCAAAATATTTTGTTGCACACTGATATTATTTCTGCTGATGGAAAAACTATTGCTTCTGCTGATTCAAAACAAAAAATAACAAATGGAAAAGACGTATTGATTTCGCAAAAAGTAAAAATCGAAAAGCCTGATTTATGGGATATTAATAATACTCGTCTATACCATGCCGTTAGTACAATATTTATTGATAAAAAACAGGCAGGTGAAATAACCACTTCCTTCGGCATTCGTGATGAAAAATTTGAAGCGGCCACCGGTTTCTGGCTAAACGGCAAGAACATAAAAATCAAAGGAGTTTGTTTGCATCAAAATGGCGGTGCAGTGGGCGCTGCAGTTCCGTTAGGCGTTTGGAAATACAGACTCAGCATATTGAAAAGCATAGGTGTAAATGCAATAAGAACATCACACAATCCGCCAGCACCAGAGTTCCTAAACCTGTGTGATGAAATGGGTTTCCTGGTAATGGAAGAAAATTTTGATACCTGGGATGCAAAAAAACCTCATGCTGAAAATGGTTACAATCTTTATTTCGACGATTGGTGGCAAAGAGATACAAGAGATATGGTTATGCGTGACAGAAATCATCCTTCAATTATTATCTATAGTGTCGGCAATGAAATTCATGATAACCTCAATGATTCCGCAGGTTTCAAGAAATATAAAATGCAACAGGATTTAATACACGAGCTGGATGGAACCCGTCCCGTTACTATGGCGTTATTTCGCCCGGCATTATCACATGTTTATGAAAATGGATTTGCCAATATGATGGATGTTGTTGGTCAGAATTACCGTGAGAATGAATTGATCGCGGCTCACGAAAAACATCCGGATTGGAAAGTAACCGGAACGGAGAACGGCCTTACGCAAGATGCGTGGCTGGCGCTTCGTGATAATCCGTTTATCGCAGGACAATTTTTATGGGTAGGTTTTGATTATCTCGGTGAATCAGACTGGCCTGCAGTTGTATTTGGAAATTC
>CBIGQT010000072.1:0-9042 GCA_966191655.1 uncultured Ginsengibacter sp. | reverse complement strand
AATATGAATTGGTCATAACGCCGTTTTCGAAAGTTGCTATTTCATTTACATAAATTGAAACCGAAATGATGTACCTGGTTTTCACATCTGATGTTAATTCAAGATATGTTTTATTATTATTCACCTTCTGAACAATAGTATTTTTACCAATTATAGTTCCATTTTTTATTACATCGTAAGTGAGCAATTTGTCTTGTGCAACAGAAGTAAAATGGAATGATAAAGTGATAATCAGAAATGCAATAATTTTTTTAGTTGCTTCAAGTAAGTGAACATTTTTACTATCTGAGTGAACATGCTTGTCACCGAAATAAAAGTCAACAATTTTTGCAGAAATTGTTTTGGATTGATGCGGAATTGAGCCGAACAAATCATCCCACCAGGTTACGGATATTCCAAAACACTTATCAGGGTATTTACAATGATGATAAATGTGATAGCGCACCAGCCTGGGAAGCAGCTTTTGTGTAGATTTAACGTGCAACAATAAATGCATAAAGTTGTAAAAAGTAAATCCCCATACAAATCCGGCCACCAAAGTAAAGTAGTTGTGCAGCCAAATTGAAACAACTATAAGAGATATTGTAACCGCTACATAGATTAGCCGCCTGGTGTTAGTCATTCGTATTTCAGCAGGATGGGTGTGATGATAAGCATGGTTGAAAATGTCATCAGATTTTCTGTTATGCTCATTTTTATTGTGCCACAAAAAACGGTGAAGCATATATTCAAAAAATGTCCAGGTAAACCATCCTGTACCCAAAAGGTATAAAAATTTCAACGACAGAAAACCGAATGGTATTACCAAAGGAAAAATGATTAGCGTTTTTGCAATCAATAAAAATATGATTGTACATTTTAGTGGATGATCTACACTTTTTGTTTTATGACTGGGAAGTTTAAACGTTTTCATAATCGAAAATTTTAGGTTGAAACAATTACAGCCCAAAACTATCATCGTGAAAAGCCGGATGCTAATTGGTTTTTACAGTCAATATTAGTCTTTTGGTATTTTTCCTAATCCTGGAATAAGGGGCCTGCTTTATCATTTTATTTTTTAATAAAAAATTGGGGAGTATCAATTTTTTTTGCAATTTTTACTAAACCTTTCTATGACAATTCTAACATTTACTAAAATTTTTTAATGGAATCAACAGGTGCTCAGCAGATATTTTTTAATCATATTAAAGGAATGCTTCCACCGCATATTTCCTTCGTTGATGAAATAGCGGAAGTATTAGACATAAGCAATGATAGCGCTTATCGAAGAATAAGAGGAGAAAAGCCAATCGCTTTGGAAGAAATAAAAAAGCTGTGTGTAAAATATAAGATATCGCTCGATCAGTTGTTGCACCTGGAGTCTGATTCATTTATTTTTACCGGAACGCTTACTAATAACAGTGACTTTAATTATGATAAATGGCTTCAATCGTGCCTTGACATAATACAAAGGGTAAAGAGCTATGAAACTCATCATATGTCTTACCTGGCAAAAGAATTTCCTTTTTTCTATTATTTTTTAATACCGGAAATTGCTTCATTTAAATCATTTTTCTTTATGAAGTCCATTTTGTTTTATGATGAATGGAAGACTGCTAAATATTCTGTAAAAGATGATTATAGCCGATATCACAAAATATGGAAAGAAATAAGTAACACTTTTGCAACTATTAATGGGACGGAAATATGGAATACTGATAACATAACAAGTACCATACGCCAAATAGAATTCTACAATACAACAGGAGTATTTAAATCTAAGGAAGACATCCAGTGCCTTTTTGAAAAAATATTGGAAATGATTAATCATATTGAACTGCAGGCCGAAAGTGGTGTAAAACTGAGTTACCAGCAGAAACCATCAGAAAATTCCGGGGCTGTGTATAATCTTTTTATTAATGAGCTTATTATGGGTGATAACATGCAAATAGTACAAATAGGAAACAAGCATTTTACTTATCTTAATCATTCCATACTTAACTATATGATGACAACCAATGAAAGGTTTAACGCTTACATGAAAAAAAACCTGGAAGTAATTGAACAGAAATCAACGCCCATAAGTGTGGTAAATGAAAAAGAAAGACTGATATTTTTTAACAGTCTGAGATCAACTTTGGAGAGTGCAAGAAAAAAAATTTTTTCATAAACTACTCAAAACCTGAAAATGATTGTCCTGTTGTTTTTTGTACTGCATTGGTATAGTTCATTTTTTATGCAATCTTTTTTTCATCATCGATATGCAGCTCACAACCATGTGACAATGTCAAAAGGATCAGAAAGATTTTTTTTCGTTTGTTGTTTTCTTTCCCACGGTTCATCTTATATGAGTCCTTATGTTTATGGTATTATGCACAGGATACATCATATTCATGCTGATACGTCTGACGATCCTCATTCTCCCCATAATGAACCTAATTTTTTTAAGCTGCTGATGGTAACAAGAAATAACTATCAGAAGTTTCTTACCTCCAAAATAATCGCTGACGATCAATTAAAAAAGAATCTTCCAAAATGGGATGCGTTTGAAAAATTTGCGAGTAACTGGATAACAAGAAGTACCTGGATAATACTTTACATCGTATTTTATTTTTATTTTGCCAATGTATGGTGGATGTATTTTCTTTTACCTGTTACCATATGTATGGCGGCTTTCCAGGGCAATATCATTAATTGGGTGGGACATAAATTTGGCTACGAAAATTATCAATTAAAAAATACTTCCAAAAATTTCTCCAGGATTGATGTTTTTTTCCTGGGGGATGCCTATCATAATAACCATCATAAGTATCCGGGGCGTGTAAAAAATGCTCATCGCAGGTTTGAAACAGATTTCATTTATCATGTTATGAACCTGATGCATAAATCAAAAATTGTTCGCTGGAAAAATTCATAATAACTTCATCACTTTATAATTGATCTTTTTGTGATTATAAAGTGAAATGAAAACAACAAATCAAATAAAAATAGTCGAATGTCCTCGCGATGCTATGCAGGGCTGGAAACATTTCATTCCTACTCAAAAAAAAATTGAGTACATTAACCAGTTATTGAAAGTTGGATTTGATACAATTGATTTTGGAAGTTTCGTTTCTGCAAAAGCGATTCCACAAATGGCAGACACAAAAGAAGTCATTAGCCAGTTGCGGATAGATAATTCCACAACGAAATTATTAGCTATTGTTGCCAATGTACGCGGTGCATTGGAAGCGTCTGAATATGATACAATAAATTATCTTGGATTTCCTTTTTCTATTTCTCCTACATTTCAAATGCGTAATACTAACAGTACAATTGAACAATCGTTGCAGCAGGTAATTGAAATGAAAAACATTTGCGATAAAACGAAAAAGCAATTGGTGATTTATATTTCAATGGCTTTTGGAAATCCTTATAAAGATGAGTATAATGAAGATATTGTTTTAGAATGGATTGATAAATTAGTGGGAGAGGAGATTGAAATCATTTCTTTGGCTGATACCGTTGGCATTGCATCGCCACTGCAGGTTGCGTCAGTTACCAAAAAAGTTATTGATGCGTTTCCACAAATAGAAACCGGCGTGCATCTTCATTCAACAAATAAAAACAGGCAACAAAAAATTGACGCAGCTTTGCAGCAAGGTTGCATGCGTTTTGATGGTGCACTAAAAGGCATCGGTGGTTGCCCCATGGCTGATGACGAACTGGTGGGAAACATGGATTCTGAATTAATGATAGAATACCTTAAAACGCTTGGTTATTGTAAAGAAATCGATACAATGGAACTGGCAAAAAGTATTCAACTGGCTGAGAAAATCTTCGTGTAGTGGTTGCCGTTACTGCTGTAAACTTTTATCATGGAATTACTTTTGTCATTTAAGGTTACACCGTCCTCTCATAAAATTTCTTATGTAGATAAGATACTGTTTATAGGTTCCTGCTTTACTGAAGAGATTGGTAAAATGATGCAGGATTTGAAATTTGATGTACTCCAAAATCCAAACGGAATTTTGTATAATCCTGTAAGCATTGCTGCAGCATTAGATTCGTACATTGAAAATAAAATGTATAATGAAGATGATCTTTTCTTCTTGAATGAATTGTGGCATAGCTGGCAACATCATTCAGTATTTTCAGGGATGAATAAACAAAAGGTTTTACAGGACATTAATCACTCTCAATCTGAGGCACATCAATTTTTGAAAGAAACATCATGGCTTATTATTACTTTGGGAACATCCTATAATTACCGGCTTAAAAATTCTTTAGAACCGGTAGCCAATTACCATAAAGCGCCGGGAGATTTTTTTGAAAAGAAATTATTATCAGTTGAAGAAATGATTTCGGGTCTTGCTGACATTATTTCAAAGCTTCAATCTAATTATCCAAACCTGAAAATTATTTTTACAGTTAGCCCGGTAAGGCACGTCAGAGATGGTGTAATTGAAAACAACCGTAGTAAAGCCAGATTGATAGAAGCTATTCATTCTATAAAAGAAAACTATGGAGACGTATTTTATTTTCCGGCCTACGAATTAATAATTGATGTATTACGCGATTACCGTTTTTATAAAAGCGACTTAGTGCATCCAACAGATTCAGCCATCGCTTTCGTATTTGAAAAATTTTGTAATGCTTTTCTTAATGAAGATTCATTAAAATTATTGGAAGAAATAAAATCAATTATTGCAGCAATAAATCATAAACCCTTTCAAAAGGAAAGCGCTGCTCATAAAAAATTTCAACAATTGCAGCTTGAAAAAATTAAGGTCATTAAAGCAAATTTTCCTTCGCTTGATTTTACTAACGAAGAAAAATTCTTTTCATCGCTGTAAACTTATTTCTTCATTAAATTTTATCTGGTGCAATTCAAGTTCAGCCAGAACCGGTTCATAAATTTCCTTTACAACAGGAATATGTAAGCCTTTTAAATTTATTTTATTTTGCAAAATTAATTTAGCAGCTAACCCTAACGGTAAGCCTACAGTCTTAGCCATAGCGGTATGTAGCTGATCATCACCTTTTACAATAAGGCAACTTCTGATTTGTTTTTTTTCAATCCAGGTTTCATATTCTATTTCGTGCAGCATTACAATCATATCCTTATCGTGTGGCTGCATGGCAAGTTTTTTTTCCAGGATATTTTGTAATAGTAAGGCTGAATTTTTTATTGGCGGCACAATCAAAGTATCGCTTGCTAAATCAAGATAGTTAGCCTGTTCCTCAAATTTTCTACTGGTTATATCATTTTCAATTATAGATTTTCTTTTGTTACTTTTTCCCTGAAACCATTCTTTATAAGTTGTATAGTTTTTTATTTCTTCATAATCGTTTAAATCGGTAAGTCCTGTATTCACAATTATATTCCAGCCGCGGCAAAAGGAAGCATGCCTTAATGTGGTGCGAATAAAAGTTTTAATATCCTGTAGTCCATAGGTATCAATATAAGAAATCGAATCACGGTTAGGATACCACGCTAATGGAAAAAGTCCGGGAACGTCCACGACTTCATTATCAGAAAAAATTTTTTGATATGGAGTTGTAATTATTGCTCCATCTAATTTATAAACTGCACCTGAAGAACCGGCCATTACTATATTTCCGGGATTCCAGGTAATTTTATAATGCCAGGGATTGTTATCGCTTTCAGGAGAAACTAATCCACCACAATGAGATTTAAATGAAGTAATTCTTCCTCCCTGGTTTTTTACCTGATCAAAAATTTTCATAGCGCTCATGTGGTCAATTCCCGGATCGAGCCCCATTTCACATAAAAAAAGTAAACCCTTTTCTTCTATTTGCCTGCTAAGTTTTTTTATTTCAGCATCAATGTAAGACGCGGTTAAAAGATGTTTGGAATAATCCAGGCAATTATTGGCAACAAGGAAATGCAAGTGGGGTGGAAGCATCGAAATCACAATATCCGCTTCCTTTATCAGATCAATTCTTTTTTCTTCATCACTAACGTCAATTGAAAAGGCTCTTGCATTTTTACACCCATTTATTTTTGATTTGGCTAATTGCAAATTGGCATCGCACACTAAAAGCAGCCATCCGTTTTCTTCGCACGCTGAACATAAATAATCAATAAGACAGGTTGCCGATTTTCCGGCGCCAAAAACTAAAATCTTTTTCATTTTTATTTCCTAATCTTCTCAAAAATAAATCACAAAATGTGTAAGCATGCAACTACTTTGCTATTTTCTACCTCATGTAAAGAAATACAATAAAAAGCATTTTTTGGATAAATAAAGAAAAGTAGAAAATGAGTTTAAATAATAAGATGAACTCCAACTTTGCTTTTCCACATTGCTAAGAAAAGTTGGTGAAAAAAAAGCTTCGTTTTACTATTTTTTATAAGGAAAAACCCTCTTTAAAAAGTATATTTGCCGATAGTTAAAAAATATGGATACAACTGAAGATCAATTGCCTGATAACGACTCCGGAAGAGGCAGAATAATTCCCGTAAATATTGAAGAACAAATGAAATCCGCTTATATCGATTATTCGATGAGCGTGATTGTTGGCCGTGCTTTACCCGATGCCCGTGATGGATTAAAACCGGTTCACCGGCGCATACTTTACGGCATGTATGAAATGGGGAATTTCTACAACAGGCCTTATAAAAAATCTGCCCGTATAGTCGGGGACGTTATGGGTAAATACCATCCGCATGGTGATGCATCTATTTACGATACGATGGTGCGTATGGCACAGGATTGGAGTATGCGGTATACACTTGTAGATGGCCAGGGTAATTTCGGTAGCCAGGATGGAGATAGCCCCGCGGCAATGCGATATACTGAAGTGCGGCTGGAACGAATTGCTGAAACAATGCTGGACGATATTGAGAAAGACACCATCGATTTTCAATTGAATTATGATGATTCTACCAAAGAACCCACAGTATTGCCTACCCGAATTCCGCAGTTATTATTAAATGGTTCTAGTGGTATCGCGGTTGGCATGGCAACCAACATGCTTCCACACAACCTTACCGAAGTAATAGATGGTTGTGTCGCTTATATCGATAATAAAGAAATAACCATTGATGAACTCATAAAAATTGTGAAGGCGCCTGATTTTCCAACCGGTGGTATTATTCATGGATACGAAGGTGTGAGAGCAGGTTTCCATACTGGCAGGGGAAGGGTAGTGCTGAGAGGTAAAGTGGTTGTGGAAACAGCAAAAAATGGTAAAGAAAAAATTGTAATTACTGAGGTTCCTTACCAGGTAAACCGCGATGCACTTACAGAAAAAATTGGCCATCTTATTAATGATAAGGTTATTGATGGCGTTTCTGATGTAAATAATGAAAGCAATAATAAAGAAGGAACAAGAATTGTTGTTGAGCTGAAAAAAGATGCCATTGCGCAGGTTGTTATTAATCACTTATACAAGCACAGCGAGCTTCAAACTTCTTTTGGTATAAATAATGTTGCCCTTGTAAAAGGAAGGCCAAAGGTTTTAAACATCAAAGATCTTATAAGAGAGTTTGTAGATTTTCGCCACGAGGTAATTGTAAGAAGAACAAAATTTGAATTAAAGAAGGCGGAAGAAAGAGCGCATATCCTTGAGGGTTATCTTATTGCTTTAGATCATTTAGATGAAGTGATAACGCTTATCAGAAATTCGTCTACGCCTGACGTTGCCAAAGATGGATTAATGGCTAATTTTGAAATGAGCGAAATACAGGCCAAAGCAGTTCTTGAATTAAGATTGCAGCGCCTTACCGGGATGGAGCGTGATAAAATAAAGAAAGAACATGAAGAGATAATGACGTTAATCGGTAAGCTAAAAGAAATTCTCGCCAATGAAGGAATGCGGTTTCAAATCATAAAAGATGAGTTGGAAGAGATCAAACAAAAATTTGGTGATGAACGCAAAACAGAAATTACTTACCTCGCCGATGAAATAAGCATGCAGGATCTTATTGAAGAAGAAGATGTAGTGGTTACCATTTCACATTTGGGTTACATTAAAAGAACGTCAGCAACCGAATATCGCCAGCAACGCAGGGGAGGAAGAGGAGCAAGAGGAAGCAGCACCAGGCAGGAAGATTATATTGAACATCTTTTTGTTGCGTCTACGCATCATACGTTATTGTTTTTTACCGAAAATGGAAAATGCTTCTGGTTAAAAGTATATGAAATTACAGATGGTGATAAACAGAGCAAAGGCAGGGCCATACAGAATTTGATTCAAATTCCGGCTGATGACAAAATAAGGGCCATTATTGATATTAAGGATTTGAATGATGAAGAATATATCAACAATAATTATATTGTGCTTTGTACCAGGAAAGGGATTATTAAGAAAACCAGAGTGGCCGATTTTTCAAGACCAAGGCAAAATGGGGTAAACGCAATTACCATAAACGAAGGCGACCAGTTATTGGAAGCATGCCTTACTGATGGAAATAAAGAGATAATGATGGCGGTAAAAAGTGGCAGAGCCATTCGTTTTCCTGAAGAAAAGGTAAGGCCAACAGGAAGGGGTGCCATTGGGGTTTTTGGTATCTCAGTTGATGAAAATGATGATGAGGTAGTTGGTATGATTTGTGTAAATAGTGAAGACCCTGACGTAAGTGTTTTGGTAGTAAGCGCTAAGGGATTTGGAAAAAGAACTTCTATTGGAGAATACAGGATTACCAATCGCGGTGGCAAGGGGGTTAAAACTATAAATGTGACGGGCAAAACGGGTTCTTTAATTGGCCTTTTGAATGTAAATGAAAAAGAAGATTTGATGATAACCTGTAAATCAGGCGTAACGATTCGTACCTCGATTGCAACTATAAGAGAAGCGGGAAGAGCCACCCAGGGCGTAAAACTGATTCGCCTTGATGAAGGAGATGAAATAGCGGCTATTACTAAATTGAATGAGCACGATGATGACGAAGAAACGGATGAATTTGCCATAACTAATGGCCTGGATGCGGTTGATGAAAATTCACAACCGGGTGAAAATGAAATTTCAAAAGACCCGGAAAACGAATCTGAAAATCAATAAATAAACAATAATGAAGAAAGCAATTTTCACTTTACTATTCGCCTCGTTTGCAAC
>CBIGQT010000071.1:0-9140 GCA_966191655.1 uncultured Ginsengibacter sp. | reverse complement strand
ATCAGCGAGGTTCAGATGAATGATAAATTTGTAAAACAATAGATTACCAAAATACACGTCTACAGTTCGGCTGATATCAAATCAGTATCGACACTCCCTTCAAAATTCTTTTTAAAATTTCCTTTTTTATCATAAACATAAATAGAAGGGAGATTTCTTACTTTAAAAAAAACCGGAAAGAAAAATTTGGTATTTCTTTTCTTGGTAATTTGCGGGTAGTTCGCAATCTTATAATTTTTATAAAAAGCTATCATTTCATTATAGGGAAGATAAGTTATCATGACTATTTGAGCATTCTTAAATTTATCAATATTCGCCAATAATTTTTCGGTTTCGTGCTGACAATGTTCGCAATCGGGGCTGAAGATCATAAAAACAACAGGCTTATTTTTTTTAAGATCATCTCTTGTAAATGAGGTGCTGTCCGGCGCTTTAAAAACTGTAAACTGAGGAACAGTAGGAAACCGTTGATAAACAGGCAGCGTGCTATCTTCCTGTGAAAAAGCTACGATAGAAAGAAATAAAAGAACAGGTAAAGCAAATATTTTTTTCAAGAGTATAAATTTGTATAAAGATAATTCAATGTAAAAACATGAAAATGTAAAAATTAACCGATTAACTTATTTCGCATTTTACATTGATTCAAATTTTCATATTCATTCATTTTTTATACCTTCACCGCCTTAAAAAAAATTCTTATGGCATCTACTTCAGATATGAGAACAGGGCTAATCTTAAAAATTGATGGCAGCCTTTATACAGTTATCGAATTTGGTCAAAACAAAACAGCACGTGCTGCTGCAAAAGTTTGGGCAAAACTAAAAGGTGTGGATAATAGCCGCACTATTGAACAGACGTGGAACAGTGGCGAAACTATATTTCCTGTAAGAGTTGAAAAAAGACCTTACCAGTTTTTATACAAAGACGATACAGGTTATACATTTATGGACACAACAACTTACGAGCAAATTTCTGTTGCTCCCGAAATGGTTGATGCGCCCCAGTTTTTAAAAGATGGCCAGGAAGTTTCTGTTTTAATAAATGGCGAAACCGATCAGCCAATGGGCGTTGAACTTCCTGATAAAATAGTAGTGATGGTAACCTATAGTGAACCCGGATTAAGAGGCGATACTGCCACCCGCACTTTAAAGCCTGCAACGGTTGAAACAGGTGCAACGGTTAATGTTCCGTTATTTGTAAACGAAGGAGAATTGATTCGGGTCAATACAAAAACCGGTGAGTATGTAGAACGGGTGAAGGAATAATTTGAAGAAAATTATACTTCTTCTATAGCTGGTCACTTATTTCATTTTGTCTTTTTTTAAATAAAATCCCTCCGATTTTATGGGTTTTTGTGAGATTTTTTCCGAAAACCTTTCAATTTGCCCATTTTTTTTATTTTCTAAAAAATGCTATTTTAATAAATCATCCCTATCTTAGCTGCCCGCTTTTCCATAACATAAATTTAATTTGTCAATATGGACATTAAACAAATTCAGGAACTTGTAAAGCTTGTAAACAAAAGCAATATCGGTGAACTCAGTATTGAGAAAAATGATTTTAAGATTACTATTAAACAGAAGAAACAAGCCGTACAACAATTTGTGTCGCCGGTTCAGCAGCAGGCACAACCACTACAACAGATGCTTCCATCTACAACATCTCCTCCAACAAATGTAAAAAGTGCTGACGCTTTACCTGCAAAAACTGAAAACCTTGTAACAATTAAGAGCCCGATGATTGGCACCTTTTACCGTCAGCCAGGACCCGATAAACCAATATTTGTAAATGTTGGTGATGAGGTGGAAGAAGGCCAGGTAGTTTGTATAATTGAAGCGATGAAACTTTTTAACGAAATAGAAAGTGAAGTGTCCGGTACGATAGTTAAAGTTTTAGTTGACGATGCTTCGCCAGTAGAGTTTGATCAGCCGCTGTTTTTAGTTGAGCCGGCTTAAAAATAATTAGCTAATGTGCTAATTAGCCAATGTGCTAATTAAAAATCATATCACTTTAATATTTGATTTTAGTACCTGCGCAACATATTTAATCATGAAAAGAGAATTAATAGAATCAAATCCAATTTTAAAATTGACTTTTGATTTTTCTTTGATTGTGATTGACTATTGCAGTGTGTTGGATAAAATAAAAAAATATATAGTAAGTAATCAACTTCTAAGATGTGCAACTTCTATTGGGGCAAATTCTATGGAATTCCAGAATTCAGAAAGCAGGGCAGATGTCATACATAAAATAAAGATTGCTGCTAAAGAAGCAGATGAAACGCAATACTGCCTGATGTTGTGTAGCTATTCAAAGAATTATCCTGAATGTAATCCATTACTTTTAAAGCTTGAGGACATACAAAAAGTGCTTAATAAAATATTAGGAACTGCAAAGAGAAAGACTCGATTAGTTATTTATTGAGCTTTTTAATTTTTTAAAAAAATATTTAATTAGGTAATTAGCAAATGAATAAAATCCCAAAAATTTAAAACTTCCAAAAATTGGCATATTAGCACATTAGCTAATTAGCACATTAATAAAATCATGTTTAAAAAAATACTTATTGCCAACAGAGGAGAGATTGCACTTCGGATTATAAGAACCTGCAAGGAAATGGGCATTAAAACTGTTGCTGTTTATACAAGCGCCGATAAAGATAGTCTTCATGTAAAATTTGCTGATGAAGCAGTTTGCATCGGCAAACCTGCCAGTGCCGACAGCTATCTCAATATCCCTCACATAATGGCTGCCATTGAAATAACCAACGCTGATGCTATACATCCCGGTTATGGATTTTTAGCAGAGAATGCAAAGTTTGCTCAGATATGTATTGATCATGGAATAAAATTTATTGGCCCCACACCACAGATGATTAATAGCATGGGCGATAAAATAACCGCAAAGGAAACTATGATAAAGGCAGGTGTTCCTGTTGTGCCCGGTGGAGAGGGATTATTACGAAACGTTGATCATGCAAAGGGGCTTGCTGTAGAAATTGGCTATCCTGTTATTTTAAAAGCGACTGCAGGCGGCGGTGGTAAAGGAATGCGTGTAGTATGGCAGGAAAAAGATATTGAAAAAGCATTTGATAATGCTAAAGTGCATCGTTTAAGAATGATGGCATTTATATGGAAAAATTTGTTGAAGAACCGCGTCATATTGAGATACAAATTGCCGGTGATCAATTCGGAAATGTTTGCCATCTTAGTGAGCGTGATTGTTCTATACAACGACGTCATCAAAAGTTAGTGGAGGAATCACCTTCGCCATTTATGACTCCTGAGTTAAGAGAAAAAATGGGTGATGCAGCTATTAAAGCCGCTTCAGCTATAAATTATGAAAGTGTTGGTACCATTGAATTTTTGGTGGATAAGCATCGCAATTTTTATTTCATGGAAATGAATACAAGGATACAGGTGGAGCATTGTGTTACCGAAGAAGTGGTGAACTATGATCTTATTAAAGAACAAATAAAGATTGCTTTTGGCGAAAGTATTTCGGGCAGAAATTATTATCCCGAAATGCATGCGATAGAATGCAGGATAAATGCCGAAGATCCTTATAATGATTTTCGCCCCTCGCCGGGCCGTATAACCGTATTGCATCAACCCGGTGGCCATGGAGTACGTGTTGACAGCCACGCTTATGCCGGTTATGTTATTCCACCATATTACGATAGCATGATTGGAAAACTAATTTCGGTTGCTCAAACACGGGCTGAAGCTATTAATACTATGAGTCGTGCATTGAGTGAATATGTAATCGAAGGAATAAAAACTACCATTCCATTTCATAAGAAGCTTATGAAGAATGAAAATTTTCGCTCAGGAAATTTCACTACAAAATTTTTAGAAAGCTTCAAAATGGAATAGAAGATTGGTATAACAGTTATAGTTAAACGAAAATAGCCGGACAAAGAAATGAACAATAAGTTCATTCTATAAAAGTTACGATACCGGTTTTCATATCGTAGAAAGCGCCAACAATTTTTATTTCTTTTTTTAACTGCATTATCATTACATGAAATCGATAAGCGAATAATTATAGAGGTGATAGCTTTGGAGGTTAACCTGTTGTTTCCATTTTACGCAATTAAAGAAGTAATAATTTCCTTTGTACTTTCAAAACCTGTATGGTGATATGCATGAATACCTTCCTTTTTTGCAGCTTCAACAAGCATTTCTCTGTCATCAAAATACAAACACTCATGTGGCAGCGCCTGTGCAATACCCAGTGCCAGCCTGAATATTCCGGGATCTGGTTTACGCATGCCTACTTCGCACGATGATACAAATGCATCAAAAAATTTATGAAGATTATATTTTTTAATCCTGTATTCATTCAATTCTTTCGGCTCATTATTTATAGAGATAGTTTTTATAAAATGATTTTCAAACTTCCATTTAATCAGCCATTGAAGAGTACCAGGCAATTCATGGGATTGCTCAAACATAAATGCTTTAAATTCTTCCCTGGAAAATTTTCTTGGATGATTAAAAACTATTGTATCAAGATAATCATCCAAAGATATTTTACCCATCTCCCATACATTGAATATAAAGTCATGCAAAAAGTCCATTTCATTATATTCGATGCCAAATTTTTTTGAAGCTGCTTCCCGTGATGTATGTCCCCATCCATTTGTAAGTAATACACCGCCAATATCGGAGAATAAAATTTTGTATTGTTGACTCATTAAATGCTTTTGAAGATGATGTAAACTTCTCCTGGATTCTGATTACCGCTCTAACGCTTCAATCTTTTTCAAACGTCTTTTATGCCTTTCTCCACCAATAAATTTTGCATCAAGAAAAGAAACAATTAATTCTTCTGCTGCCATAAAAGCTGTCACGCGGCCACCCAAACAAATCATATTCATATCATCATCCTCAACACCCTGGTGCGCAGAAAAATGATCGTGAATAAGAGCCGCTCTCACTCCTGCCACTTTATTGGCAGCAACAGCCGCTCCTACTCCGCTGCCGCAAATGGCAATGCCTCTTTCAACTTCTTTTGAAGCAACCGCCTTGGCAAGAGGAATAATAAAATCGGGATAATCGTCTTTTGTATCCAATTCATAAGCGCCATAATCAATAACCTCATGACCAAGATTTTTCAGGAATGGTGAGATAATCCCTTTCAACTCATATCCGCCGTGATCCGCGGCTATTCCTAATTTCATGCTTATAAATATTAAATTTTTTCTTCAGTACTAACTACTTCATGCGACCCTGCATTCATTCTATATTCCTGTTCCCAAAGTTTAGCGCCTCCTTTAATACCATCCCTGTTGTTAGCAATGATAATATTATCTTCGAGTTTAAAAGTTATTTCTTTAGCGCCTCCACCACTTATATACAGGCGATCATAATTAAAGACAACTTTTAAAATTCCTATCACTCTCTGCAGGCGTGTATTCCATTTTTTCTTTCCTATTCTTTTGTATTCAAACTCGCCGATATACTGATCATAGTCTTTATGTTTCGTAACAGGATGATGTGCAATTTCAAGATGTGGCATTAAAACTCCATTACGCAACAATGCAGTTCCGAAGCCGGTTCCCAGGGTTATCATCAATTCTACTCCATTCCCGCTCACAACAGCAAGGCCCTGCAAATCTGCATCGTTCACAGCAAGAGCAGGCTTGCCTAAAACATCTTCAAGCGCTTTACTAAGATTAAAATTTGCCCATTGTTCCGTACCCAGGTTAGGAGCAGTTTTTACAACTCCATCTTTAATATAACCGGGAAAGCCGGCAGCTATTTTATCATATTGAGGAAATTTTTGTGCAAGTTGTTTAACAATATCCAAAACTTTTTCGGGTGTTGCAGGCAATGGCGTTGGCAGCCTTTCATATTCTTCCAAAAAAGTTCCTGATGTATTTAAAACTGTAGCTTTAATGTTAGAACCTCCAATATCTATTGAAAGAATCTTTTGATTATTTTCTATAAACGTCATTGTCATTTTTATAAAAAGGTTTTAATTTTTTTTCTGCCTCAAAAAAATTCTTCTTTAAAAACACAAATATAAATATGATTTATTTTTGAAAGGAGCAAAGATTTATTGAATATACATCATACCAATTTTCTAAAATGTATTTATTAAAAAAAAGTAAAGAAAAAAATATTCCAAAGGAATGGAGAGAGCATTTAAAATTTTTTACAGGAGGCTGGTATATTGCTTTGCTATTCTTTTATGTTATGCGGCAGGTGGGAGTTTCCGGCCTGCCTAATTTTCATTTTACTATTTTAAAATTCATTTTTCTTTTTCCGGCTTTTGCAATAGTATCAGGGATAGTATTTGGTTCACTGCATTATTTTTTTCAAAAATATCTTTTTAGGAAAAACCCTCTTTGGAAAGTGATGCTGCGTTTATCTATAGATCAGTTGCTGATAATTTCGCTGTTAACGCTCATTTATTATTGGTCGATTAAAATGATGGAAACAAATGAAATTACCTTTTGGCAGTTTCTCCGGCAACCATCAACATTAATCTATTATTTATATGCATTTCTCGTAAACTTATCATTGAGTTTTTTATGGGAAACAACCCGGTTACTTGGCCGCGGTAATTTTATTAAGTTAATCACGGGAAAGTTTTATAATGCCAAGGAAGAATACAGGATATTTATGTTTGTTGATTTAAATTCTTCCACAACCATTGCTGAAAAACTGGGGCACCTTGCCTACAGCAATTTTATAAAAGATTGCTTTTATGATCTTGCAGTTGTACATCACTACAATGCACAGATTTATCAATATGTAGGTGATGAAGCTGTTCTTACCTGGGAAAGATATAAAATGAAAAATATTACAGAATGCATAGACGCTTTTTGGACCTTTGATGATGAACTTCTAAAAAGATCAGGATATTATCATAACAAATATGGAATTATTCCCCAGTTTAAAGCAGGCATGAGTGTAGGAATGGTAACGGTTGTAGAAGTTGGCGATATAAAAAAGGAAATTGCTTTTCATGGAAATACATTAAATACAGCAGCCCGCATTGAGGCAGTATGTAACGAATACGGCGAAAAATTACTGATTTCAAAAAAGTTGTACGATGAACTTATAAAAGAAGAATCATCCTATATATATACAAAGGTTGCTGAAACACAGTTAAAAGGCAAACAGGGCACTACCGAAATTTATAGTGTGAGGAGAAGAGATGAAACATCAATGCTTGTTGATTAAACCAACTATACTTAAAAAACCAGCTGAGTTTTATAAAATTTGTATTTCATCCAAAAGTCTTAATCATCCAATATTTTATAAGCAATTCATTTTACCTTTTAAAAACATTTCATCATATTCACATTTGTTGATAAGTTTTCATTGATATAATTACAATCGATATGTTTTTTAAGATAATTTAGATATGTTATTAAAATGTAAACAAATCATTAAAAAATCCAAATGAATTATTCTGCTTATTCTCTTCCGAACCAAACCAAAATTTCACATTATGGTTTTGCAACACTTTATCAAAATAATATAACAGGAGAAAAATCATTACACGCCACAGTGTCCTATAAAGCTGGTGATGTTTTTTCTAAGTTTGATGCGGCTGAAACCCTTTCTGTGCCTAATAAATACACCGTACAGATTAATGATGAAACACATATTATTCTCGATCCCGAATTTTTACAGTACATTAATCATAGCTGCAGCCCGAATGTTTTTTTTGATACCACAAGAATGGAATTAAGTTGTTTGAAAGATATTTCATCAGGAGATGAGCTTACATTTTTCTATCCTTCAACAGAATTTGCAATGGCATCTCCATTTAATTGTTTTTGCGGAGCAAATAATTGTCTGCATAAAATACAGGGTGCATCATTTCTATCACAGGAAGTTATCCATCACTATAAGTTTACTGATTTTATAATGCAAAAATTAAACATACCTCACCTGCAAAAAGTTTGATCATGCAAATGATTTTAAAAAATTATGCTTCCATTTCATAAAGAACTTTTTGTATGGGTTTTGGCTCCTTTTGTTGAAACAAATGATCTAAATCTTGACTACTACTACGACTATACGCAGAGTATAGAAGAATTTACCACTGCTTTTAAAGAACTCAACATACGATGGAAGTGGCAGCAGGTTACTAATCAAAATTATAAATCAGTTATTGATATAATTATTGCCAGCCCGAATCCTGAAAATATTGTAGTAATTAATCTTTGTGACGGCGATGAAATAAACAATGCGCCCGGAGTAAATATTATACGATATCTTAAAAAAAGTGGCTTGTGCTTTACCGGAGCTGACGAACACTTTTACCGCACTACAACTTCCAAAATAATAATGAAGCAGGTTTTTGAAGCAAGAAATGTTGCCACCCCACCCTGGCACATTGTTACTGATGAGCCTGAAGATGCCAAATCAATTTTTAAAAAATTAGGCAATCCGGTTATTGTGAAACCCGCTATCTCAGGCGGAAGCCTGGGAGTTGGTATCCATTCAGTAGTAAAAAACTCAAAAGAATTATTGCAACAATATGATAAACTGTTGCAGGGTTATCATGGCTGGAATCTTGTTGATGGTGGCGTGTTTGCAGAAAAATTTATTGATGGCCCTGAATTTACAACGCTCATTGTAGGCAATGGCGCTAACATAAGAGAATGCAAAATTTATTTGCCTGTAGAAAGAGCTTTTAATAGTTCACTCCCGGCCCATGAAAAATTTTTATCATTCGACAGGCTTTGGGAAATGTATGAAGATGAAACACCAGTAAATAATGATGAAGATTTTTATAATTACCGAACCCCTGACCAAACACTTTTGAAAAACATTTGCAAAATAAGTTTTGATGCATATAAAGCGGTGAGAGGAAAAGGATATGGCCGTGTTGATATAAGAATGGATAAGAATACAGGTAAAATGTATGTTCTTGAGGTCAATGCACAATGTGGTTTATATGACGATGAAAACTTTACTTCTATTGGCGCTATTCTTCGCCTATCGGGTAATTCATTTGGATCATTGGTTGCTACAATTATCAGAAATGCCCTAACCCATAAACATATTGGCAGGCAAAAAAAAGCAAAACAACTGGAACTTATTTAAAACTTAATCCAATAGTTATAGGATTAGAAAAACCAAATGTTGTTTTTGCATGTATAATTCGTATAA
>CBIGQT010000070.1:0-9204 GCA_966191655.1 uncultured Ginsengibacter sp. | reverse complement strand
AAAAGAATATGAACGGTTCTGCAAAGCCTGTCTCCTCAAATATATCGTCGAATCGTGAAACACTAGGAAGTACTGCGATTTTGAAAAAGACCAACGGGAAAGGTAAAGTAAAAATTGATGCCTCTTCCCATTTTGAAGAAAAGTTAAATGACCTTGAGCTACTTCAGATTTTGAACGAGTTAAAAAATGGTGATTTCAAGGTGCGAATGCCAATTGACAGAGTTGGGATAAATGGAAAGATCTGTGACACTTTAAATGAAATTATCTCCCTGAATGAAATATTGTTTAGAGAATTAACTCTTGCGGGGAATACAATTGGGAAACAAGGGAAACTTAATCACAGGGTCGAATTGCCAAGGTCTGCAATGGGTTCTTGGAGTTCGGGAGTCGATTCGATTAATAACCTGATCTCAGATCTCGTTCATCCCACGATTGAAATAGCCCATGTTATAAGTTCGGTTGCGAAAGGAAATCTTTCCCAAGAGATGCCGTTGCAAATTGGAGATCACTTGTTACAAGGTGAATTTGGAAGAATTGCCAAGGAAGTAAATGATATGGTGAAACAGTTAAATCTGTTTTCTATGGAGGTAACCCGTGTGGCAAGAGAAGTTGGATCTGAAGGTATCCTCGGCGGTCAGGCAAAAGTAAAAGGCGTGGCTGGCGTTTGGAAAGATCTTACTGACTCAGTAAACCAAATGGCCGGAAACCTTACTGGACAGGTACGAAATATTGCTGAAGTAACAACAGCAGTTGCAAAAGGGGATCTTTCCAAAAAAATTACAGTGGATGTCCAAGGAGAAATCCTTGAACTGAAAGATACTATTAATACAATGGTGGATCAGCTGAACTCCTTCTCATCTGAGGTAACCCGTGTAGCAAGAGAAGTAGGTACAGACGGAAAATTAGGCGGACAGGCAGAAGTAAAAGGTGTCGCCGGAACGTGGAAAGATCTAACTGACTCTGTAAACCAAATGGCGTCTAACCTTACCGGCCAGGTGCGTAACATTGCTGAGGTTACCACTGCTGTGGCCCGCGGAGATTTGTCACGCAAGATAACAGTGGATGTAAAGGGAGAAATTCTTGAATTAAAAAATACGATCAACACTATGGTGGATCAGCTGAATTCGTTTTCTGCGGAGGTTACTCGTGTGGCAAGAGAGGTAGGGTCTGAAGGAAAGCTCGGTGGACAAGCAACAGTAAAAGGAGTTGGTGGTGTTTGGAAAGATCTAACGGAGTCCGTAAATCAGATGGGATCAAACTTAACAGCTCAGGTTCGAAATATTGCTGACGTGACTACGGCCGTTGCTAAAGGCGATCTGTCAAGAAAAATAACGGTGGATGTTCAGGGAGAAATTCTTGAATTAAAAAATACCATTAATACAATGGTGGATCAGCTAAATTCTTTTGCATCTGAAGTAACACGTGTTGCCCTTGAAGTTGGTACCGAGGGCAAACTGGGTGGGCAGGCCAAGGTGCAGGGAGTTGGCGGAACGTGGAAAGACCTTACGGATTCAGTGAACCAGATGGGATCCAATCTTACCGCCCAGGTCCGTAATATTGCCGAGGTTACAACGGCAGTGGCTAACGGCGACTTATCAAAAAAGATTACCGTAGATGTGGCCGGTGAAATTCTGGAATTGAAGAAAACCATCAATACAATGGTGGATCAATTAAACTCTTTCGCATCGGAGGTTACAAGGGTTGCTTTGGAAGTTGGTACAGAAGGAAAGTTGGGGGGACAGGCGAAAGTAAAAGGCGTAGGTGGCACATGGAAAGATCTGACTGAGTCAGTAAATCAAATGGGTTCAAATCTTACCGCACAGGTTCGAAATATTGCGGAGGTAACGACGGCGGTCGCTAAAGGCGATCTGTCCAGAAAAATAACGGTAGATGTTAAAGGAGAAATCCTTGAATTAAAAAATACTATCAACACCATGGTAGATCAGTTGAATTCATTTGGTTCAGAAGTATTCCGTGTTGCAAGGGAGGTTGGATCAGAAGGAAAATTAGGTGGCCAAGCTGATGTACCGGGTGTGGAAGGGCTCTGGAAAGATCTTACTGACTCCGTAAATAAAATGGCATCAAACCTGACCTCACAGGTAAGAAATATTGCAGAAGTAACCACAGCGGTTGCCAATGGTGACCTTTCCCGTAAAATTGAAGTGGATGTTAAGGGAGAAATCCTTGAATTAAAAAATACCATCAATACAATGGTGGAGCAGCTTCGGGCATTTGCATCAGAGGTTACTCGTGTGGCGAGGGAAGTTGGTACTGAAGGTAAACTGGGGGGACAGGCAAATGTACCCGGTGTTGCAGGAACATGGAAAGACCTTACGGACTCGGTAAATCAAATGGCTGGTAACTTAACTGCCCAGGTAAGAAATATTGCAGATGTGGCCATCGCCGTTGCTAACGGTGATATGTCAAGAAAAATAACGGTGGATGTTCGGGGAGAAATTTTACAATTAAAGGAAACACTGAATACCATGGTAGATCAGTTGCGTGCATTTGCATCTGAAGTTACCCGTGTGGCAAGAGAGGTAGGAACAGATGGAAAATTAGGCGGACAGGCATTTGTACCGGGCGTTGCAGGAACGTGGAAAGATCTCACAGACTCTGTAAACCAAATGACGGGTAATCTTACTTCGCAGGTGAGAAATATTGCTAAAGTAACGAAGGCTGTTGCGTCCGGAGATCTTTCTAAAAAAGTAACTATCGATGTAAAAGGAGAGATCCTTGATCTTAAAAATACCATTAATACAATGGTTGACCAGTTAAACTCATTTGCTTACGAAGTCACACGTGTGGCAAGAGAAGTAGGTACCGAAGGAAAATTGGGAGGTCAATCAGAAGTGCAGGGTGTTGCAGGAACGTGGAAAGATTTAACGGATTCCGTAAACATGATGGCATCTAATTTAACAAACCAGGTACGTGGAATTGCAAAAGTAGTTACAGCTGTTGCCACCGGAAATCTGAAACAAAAATTATCTATTGTTTCCCGCGGTGAAGTTGCCCAGCTAACAGATACCATAAACGAAATGATTGATACACTGGCGTTGTTTGGAGATCAGGTTACAACAGTAGCCCGTGAGGTAGGTGTAGAAGGTCGCTTGGGTGGGCAAGCAAGTGTGCCCGGTGCATCAGGTATCTGGAAAAACCTTACAGAAAATGTTAACCAGCTGGCAGAAAATTTAACCACGCAGGTTCGGGCAATATCCAAGGTAGCTTCTTCCGTAACAAAAGGAGATCTTACCCAAATGATCAGAGTGGAAGCAAAAGGTGAAGTAGAGGAGTTGAAAGATACAATAAACCAAATGATCATAAATCTTAAGCAAACAACCTTGAGAAACCAGGAACAGGATTGGCTTAAATCAAATCTCGCAAAGTTTACGCAAATGCTGCAGGGACAGAAAGATCTAAACACTGTTACACGTAGAATTTTATCAGAGTTGGCACAAGTAGTAAATGCACAAAAAGGTATGTTCTACATCCTGGAGCAGGATGAAAATTTTCAAAGTCCAAAACTAAAACTCTTTGCCGCTTACGCTTATGGCGATGAAGTCAAAACATCCAAAGAGTTTGGATTAGGTGAGGGATTAGTTGGTCAATGTGCTGTTGAAAAAGAAAGAATTTTATTAACGAACGTTCCAAAGAATTACGTCAAGATAAACTCAGGTTTAGGAAAAGCTTCACCCGTTAATTTAATTGTGCTTCCCGTTTTGTTTGAAACGCAAATTAAGGCTGTTATTGAGCTTGCATCATTTGATACATTTAGTGAAACGCATCTTGACTTCTTAAGCCAGTTAACAGAAAGTATCGGAATAGTATTAAATACAATTGAAGCAAATTCTAGAACTGAAAGCCTTTTGGAACAATCGCAATCGCTAGCTGATGAATTAAGAAGGACTAATGAAGAATTGCAGGATAAGGCTCAGCTGATGATCAAACAAAAAGAAGAAGTGGAAGCAAAGAACAAAGAAGTGGAAGAAGCAAGACGTTCTTTGGAGGATAAAGCAGAACAATTGCAATTAACATCTAAATATAAATCTGAATTTTTGGCGAATATGTCGCATGAGTTGCGTACCCCTTTAAATTCATTGTTAATCTTAGCACAGCAGCTATATGAAAATCATGAAGGCAACCTGAATGAAAAGCAGGTTCGTTATGCTAAGACAATTCATAGCTGCGGTGATGACCTCATTCAGTTGATCAACGATATCCTTGATCTTTCCAAAATTGAATCCGGTTATATTTCAACAGACTTTGTAAATCTTCGTTTTAGCGCAATCACTGCGTTTGTTGAAACAACTTTCAAACATGTTTCTGAAAGTAAGAATTTACGTTTCAATATTGAAATGGATGAAAAATTACCCGGCAGCATGGAAACTGACGCGCAACGGCTTAACCAGATACTGAAAAATCTTCTTTCCAATTCTTTCAAATTCACTGAAAAAGGAGAGGTAAAGCTAAGAATTTACGAAGCTAATCATAACTGGAAGCAAGGTAACTCCAACCTTGATAATGCCCGCCGTGTAGTTGCATTCGAAATTAAGGATACGGGTATTGGAATTTCAAAAGACAAGCAAAATATTATTTTTGAAGCCTTTCAGCAGGCTGAAGGATCTACCAGCCGCAAATATGGTGGCACTGGTTTGGGATTGTCCATCAGCCGTGGCCTTGCAGACTTGTTAGGGGGTACAATTGAACTTGAAAGCCAAACTGGTTTGGGAAGTACATTTACATTATTTCTGCCTATCGATTATAATCCTGCAGTAGCTAAAAAAGAAAAGCACACAAGCCTTACCGTTAGTGAATACCAGCTTGAGGAGGCTACCAGCGATTTAACCATTCAATCAGTGCCCACTGTTAAGGTTTCTGAAACAAAAGATCTGAATGTGCTTAACGAAATAATAAATGACATTGGTGACGATAGAAATAATATTCTCAGTGCAGATAAAGTGGTATTAATTGTTGAGGATGATATCAGGTTTGCAAAGATTATGATGGAGAAAGCACATGAGCTGGATTTAAAAGTGGTGGTCGCAGCCAGCTTTGGCGATGTGTTTGAGCTTGCCAATAAATTCACGCCAGTTGCAGTTACACTTGATGTAAAATTACCGGATGCCAGCGGCTGGAGAGTACTTGATCTTTTTAAAAATGATATTAACTTCAGGCATATACCGGTTCATCTTATTTCGGGTGAAGAAAACCGTTTCCTGGCAATGCAACGGGGGGCAAGAAGCTTTCATTTAAAGCCATTAAAAACGGAAGCACTAACTCTTCTCTTTGAAGATATTATAGAGTTTTATAGCCATAAGCGAAAGAGAGTATTATTGATAGAAGACAATGAACTGGATTCTTCACAGGTAGCAAAAATTTTAGACAATGGAGATCTTATTGAAATTGAAATTATTAATTCAGGCAAAAAAGCTCTGGAGCTTATCAGAAACAACTTGTATGATTGCCTAATAGTTGATTTTATGTTACCCGATATTTCGGGACTGGAATTGGTAACAGAGATCGGTTCTGTGAGAAATTTAAGAATGACACCAGTTATTATTTATTCAGCTAAAGAGTTTTCAGTAAAGGAGAGAGCAAAGCTCAAACAATTTGCCAACCGGATTTTATTGAAAGACGTAAACTCTCTTGATCTTTTATTGGAAGAAACCATTATGCTCTTGCATATTGATCACAAAGAACTTCTTCCTGAAAAAAGAAAAATGATAGATGATCTTCGCTCCAAAAAAGATGTATTAACCAATAAAAATGTACTGGTAGTGGATGATGATATTCGTAATCTCTTTGCCCTTACTACAGCGTTCGAAAGATTTAACATCAACACTATTACTGCAGAAAGCGGTAAAGAGGCAATGAATATCCTTAGTGAAAACACCGAGGTGGATATCGTGCTTATGGATATTATGATGCCTGAAATGGATGGCTACGAGACCACCCAGAAAATAAGAAGAGAGCATAAGAACAGCACCCTGCCCATTATTGCAGTAACAGCAAAGGCAATGAAAGGTGACAGGGAAAAATGTATTGAGGCTGGCGCTTCAGATTATATAACCAAACCGTTAAAAATTGATCAGCTAATGTCGCTAATGAGAGTATGGTTATATAAAAAATAGAAGGAATGGTAAAAAACACAAACGATCCGGGGAACAGATCTGAAACTAAAATTTTAGTGGTAGATGACAGGGAAGACAACCTCCTTTCTATTGAAACCTTATTAGAAAAAGATAATTATGCTATTGTTAAAGCTAACTCAGGCAGGGCAGCCCTTAAAATTTTATTAAAGGAGTACGATTTTTCTCTTATCCTTATGGATGTTCAGATGCCTGACCTAAATGGATTTGAAACAGCAACGATTATATATGAACGCGATAAATTAAAAGAGATCCCCATTATCTTTATCACCGCCCATAACCAGGAGGAAGAACTTATTTTTAAAGGTTACCGTATGGGCGGGGTTGATTATATTTATAAGCCTATTAACCCTGAGTTATTAAGAGCTAAAGTGAGCGTATTTGTAGAGCTATACCGTAAAAATTACCAGTTGGCTATTCATGAAAAAAAGTTATTAACGGCCAACAAATTATTACAAAAAGAAATTGAAGAACGAAAAATATCTGAAGAGAAAATAAAGCTGCTAAATAAACAACTTACTGCTAACAACGCACACCTGGTAGCAGTTAATGAAGAGCTAGATCGCTTTGCTTATGTTGCCTCACACGATTTGCAGGAACCTTTAAGAAAGATAATGGTTTTCAGTGATAAGATATTTCTAAAACAGGATAATAAGGCCGAAGTAGAAAAGTACCTGAAAAAAATTGTAAGCTCCTCCCAAAGAATGCGGTCACTTATAAACGATCTGTTGCAATTTTCAAGACAGACGGTACATTCGGATGACTTTATAAACACCGATCTCAATGAACTGGTCCGGGAAGCCATACTTGAGCTGGAAATAGAAATAGAAAAAAGTAATACCCGAATAAACATTGATAATTTGCCTGTAATTTGTGCGATACCGACTTTAATACGACAACTGTTTTATAACCTAATAAGCAATGCTATTAAATTCAGAAAAAAAGACGCAATACCTGTTGTCATTATTTCTGCAGAAAAAATAAAGAATCTCTATAACGCTGACTGTTACAGAATATCTGTTTCGGACAACGGTATTGGATTTGATCCTGCATGTGCCGATGACATATTTGTAATCTTTAAAAGGCTTCACAGCTACCATGAATATGAGGGTTCAGGAGTTGGATTATCCATTTGTAAAAAAATTGTAGACATACACCATGGATTTATTAGGGCTACGGGTGACCCCGGCGAAGGCGCTACATTCATTATTGAATTACCACAAGATCAACCGCTATCTTGATTAATGAGTGGAAAGAATGGGATATATCCGATTCAATTATTATATAATGTGCTAAAAAAGTCGGTGCGTAAGCATATAGCCCTATGCGTTAGCCAAGTGATACAAGCATCTATGTAAAAGCGGTAATTTGAGAGTCTCTAAAATTCAAAAAAAAGTTTCGTTCAAATTCATTTAATTCAGCTTAAAATCACATCTTTATAATGCCCTTGATAACATTAAAACTGGCTCGGTTACAACTTTGTTTACGGTATTTTATAATTAATTGAAATAAAATAAAAAATTAGCCCTGACCAGGCTACTAAAGTTAAATTATTAATATGCAACACTTTTGCTCTGAACTTTTACTTACATTTTTTAGTAAAAGATGTGTATGATTTTCTTACCCGTTGCCATAAAAAATCCCCGTGGGTACTCTTTGCTATTGAAGCATCCACGGGGATTTAAAATGATTTGAAACAGTGACGGGTTTAAACTGGTTAATTTCCTTCTTTAACTTTGAGCACAAACGCTGGCATTAATCCATGCGCTTCTTTATGGGTTTCGATAACAGAAATAGAATCTTTCGCCTGTGACAAGCACATAACGACTCCCTGTTTTTCATCTACCCAATAGTTAATAAAATTCACTCCATGCTTTTTCTCCACTGCAAGATCCTTTTGATGTGCTGCTGCCACATCTTTTGCAGTTACGTTCCCGGCTCCGAGATAATGAACATCAAGAAAAAAATTCTTTTGCCCGCTTAATGTTGATGCAGTTCCATCCGTTACTTTATAAATGTATTGTGGCAACAATCCGTGTGCTTCCGCATGTGTTTTTCTAATGGCTGCAGAATCACTTGCAGATGAAAGGCAATACACTAACCCTTTATCTTCATCCACCCAATACTTTAGAAAGTGCACGCCATATTTGTTTTCAACAGCGAGGTCTTTAGCATGCGCTTTTGCAACATCTTCGTATTTTACCTTACCGGGGCCAAGTTCATGGACGTCTATATAAAGATTTTTTCCGGCAATTGTTTCGGCTGATATATCAGATCTTCCCTGGGCATTACTGCGAACAGTGCTAATGCTAAATGCTGTAAACACGAATAAGGCAAATAAAATTTTCATAATTAATAGTTTTTAAAATTTGATAAAAAGTTTGATTTCAGATGCAAAACAACTATCTATTTCAGGTTAGCATTTAAGTAGTTTATCCTATTTTAAAATAGCTATTCCCTATTTTGAAATAGAGTAATGCAGTCGGGACAAATGCCTGAATTTTCATATCGTTGTATACACAGAGCATGGGGATAGTAAATAAAAAGAGCAGCCATGAATGGCTGCCCTCGCTATCTTTTGCATGAATTTTATTGCCAGGTATAATTTTGAAAAACCATTAATTATTTTTCAGCACATTTCCATACAAAGTAGGATATTCTTCAACGTTAAGGTCAATGTTTCCAAAGGGTTTAAACTCAACTTTACCCCTGGTAACTAACGACGCGTAGCTGCCGCCACTAAAATAAACGGTAAGATTATCACATTCCATAACTCCTTCGTTATGTATTTTAGCATCATCCTGAAGGTCTATCTCAGTAAGATCTTTGGCCGGAAGATAAATGGTGGCAGAAGTTAAGAAAATGCCAAGTTTAGCAGTTACAAATAAAGTTCCGTTTACAACTTTAATGTCTACATTTTCGAGCGATTTGGAGTTACCCCTGATTACAGCCTGGGAAGTGGGCATATTTATAAAAACCACTGAAAGATTTTTATGTATTGAAACTTTATTATAATCCGAAATTACCGTGATAGTTTTAAAAGTTTCATCGTCTC